>CAZDSL010000468.1:0-2300 GCA_964507655.1 uncultured Mycobacteriaceae bacterium
TCACCCGCGCAGCGGCACCGCGTCGAGCGCCCCGGCGATCCGCTCGAGCGCCTCGATCAGCAGCGGCCGCGGCATCGCGAAGATGAAGCGCACCCATCCCCGGCCCGCCGCCCCGCAATCGGTGCCCTCGGTGCAGGCGACGCCGGCCGCCTGCAGCAGATAGGCGGCCGGGGGCGCGGGCAGCGCGTAGGCCGACAGGTCCAGCCACGCCACATAGGTGCCCTCGGGCGGGGCGAAGCCCACGTGCGGCAGGCGCTCGGCAAGGAAGGCGGCCAGCGTGTCGCGGTTGCGCACCAGGTAGCCGCGCACGTCGTCGAGCCACGCGCCGCCGTCGTCGAGGGCGGCGCAGGTGGCGGCCAGGCCAAGGGTGGCTGCCCCGTGCATCGGGAAGCGGCCCACCGTGGCCCAGCGGCGCTCGTCGTCCACGTTGCTGGTGATCAGCTGCGCGCACTTGAGCCCCGGGATGTTGAACGCCTTCGACGCGGCCGTCGCGGTGATGGTGTGCGCGGCCGCCGCGTCGCCGATCGATGCGTACGGGATGTGCCGGCCCTCGAACACCAGCGGCGCCCAGATCTCGTCGGAGAACACCCGGCCGCCCTTGCGCGCCACCAGCTCCTCGACCGCGGTCAGCTCGGCGCGGGTGAACACGCGGCCGGTCGGGTTGTGCGGGTTGCACAGCACCAGCAGGTGTCCGCCGGAGTCGAAGGCGCGGCCCAGGGCGGCGAGGTCGTCGGCGAAGCGCCCGTCGCGGCGCATCGGCACCTCGATCACCTCGCGTCCCTCGTCGCCGGGGACGGTGAGGAACGGCATGTAGGCGGGGGTCGGCACGATGATCTTGCTGCCGGGGCGGCTGAAGTGCGTGATCGCGGCGCGGTAGGCGGCCACCACGTCGGGCATCTGGTGGATGCGCGCCGGGTCGACCTGCCAGCCGCACGTGCGCCGCAGGTGCGCCGCGACGCTCTGCTGCATGCGCCCGACGTACGCGTCCGGCAGGTAGCCGAACAGCCCCCGGTCGACCTCCCTGTGCAGCGCCGCGGTGATGGGCGGGGCGACGCCGAAGTCCATCTCGGCCACGAACGCCCCGATGGCGCCGTCGGGGCGGTTCCACTTGGTGGCGCCGGTGGCCCGCAACGCGTCGAGCGTGATGGCGTCGAGCTCGTCGAAGCCGGGCATGCGCGCTCCTTCCCGTGGCCTACGGGGCCGTGGCCTGCACCGCCGCCGATGCCCCGAGCCTAGCCACCCGGCCGCGGCATCGGAGCCCACAACCACCGGCCCGATCCCCCGCAACGGGAGGGTGCCCCCACGCACTAACGCAACAGTTGTATCGTTAGGTTCAGTGACCGGGACCACTCCGCGTCACCGCACCGCAGCCCCAGGAGAGGATCCGACCATGACCGCATTGACGCATGTGTCCGCGCAAGCCCCGCGAGACGAGCTGCTCACCGCGCTGTTCGAGGAGGGCGCCGTGATCGTCGACGGCCTCCTCGACGCCGACCTGCTCGCGCGCTTCAACGCCGAACTCGACGAACACCTGGAGGACACGCCGCAGGCCGGGGCGGAGAGCTTCGTCAACGCGGGGGTCGCCGAGTTCTTCGGGCGCCGCACCGAGCACCTCACAGG
Source organism: uncultured Mycobacteriaceae bacterium (assembly GCA_964507655.1). Lineage (GTDB taxonomy): Bacteria > Actinomycetota > Actinomycetes > Mycobacteriales > Mycobacteriaceae > Tomitella. The sequence goes on from CAZDSL010000468.1 coordinate 1,621, forward strand.
CCTCGCGGGGAAGTCGCGCGTGTTCGCCACCGAGGTCCTCACCCACCCCGTCTACCGCGACGTGTGCGACGCCGTGCTGCTGCCGAACTGCGTCGCCTACCAGCTCAACCTGGCGCACGTGCTCAACCGGCTGCCGGGCGGCACCACCCAGATGCTGCACCGCGATGAAGACGTGTGGCTGGGCGTGCCGCGCACGGGGCAGATCCAGCTGGCGTCCGTGGTGGCGCTGCGCGAGTTCACTGCCGAAAACGGCGCCACGCGCGTCATCCCCGGCAGCCACCGCTGGGACCGCGACCGCGTGCCCACCGAGGCCGAGGCGATCCCCGCCGAGATGCCCGCCGGGTCCGGGGTGATCTACCTGGGTTCGACGATCCACGGCGCCGGCGCCAACACCACGGCCGACCAGAGCCGGCGCGGCATGCACCTGAGCTACTGCGCCGGGTGGCTGCGCACCGAGGAGAACCAGTACCTGTCGGTGCCGCTGGAGACGGTGCGCACGCTCCCCGAGGAGTCGCAGCGGCTGCTGGGCTACGGGGTGTACGACGCGATCGCGGTGGGCGGCGGATACATGGGGGCCGTCGACCTGCAGGATCCCGTTTCGCTGATGGCGGCCGGGAAGCTGTAGGGATCCCGGCGCGGCGATCCGAGCGGCGGGCTGGCCGATCCGAGCGGCGGGCTGG
>CAZDSL010000469.1:0-2273 GCA_964507655.1 uncultured Mycobacteriaceae bacterium
TGGCCTCCGCCGGCACGCGGCGGACATCGGCGATAACTGTAACGTGTTGTCACCTCTTATTCGAGGGCGGGCCTTCATTTCGAGGGCGGGCCTTCATGGGGACATCTCACCCTGCTGCCGGGTGCCCACGCCGAAGTGAGGTGGGCTCGTGCGGTGGCGCGAAGCGGAAGCTCACGGTTGCTGCTGCCAGGCGGGGACGGCTACGTAGCGCGACGCATCCGCCACCAGGTGGGCGGAGCGGGGGCGAGACCGGCTTCGGTGAACAGGGTGCGGGGCCGGGAAACGAGCGCCGCGGTGAGCGCCCCGGCCCCGACGTGGCCGACGGCGAAGTCGTCGGCCCGCAGCACTGCCGGCCACTGCGCCCAGCCGCGTATCAGCAGGTACACGGCCGCGGTCCCAGCGAACGCGGGCAGGGCCACCGCGGCGTCGAGCCCGTCGTCGACCCCGCCCGCAATGGGCGACATCCCTGGGCACCTCGATCATGCCGTGGACATCAGCTGTTCTTTCAGATGAGGAACACGAAGCACCTCCACCACATCCGAACGCAACACCTCCACCCCTTCCACGGCAGCCTTACGGTACAGCTCCACCAGTGCGGCAAAACTATTCACATTCACCGCGATAAGGCGTAGGTCGATTCGCACAATGCCACCGTCACGAAGATCGACCACGTTCGCCTTTCGAAGAGGTCGGCATGCGCCCGGTGTCGCGACGTGTGCGGTTTCCAGTTCCAGCTTGGGAACTGCAGAAATCAGAGTGTCAGGATCATACACGTAGCCCACTTCACTGACACAGGACCACGGGACAGCAAGGAACTCCGCCGCCTGCGGGCCCTCACCCTGCACGCCCACTAAACGCACACCGTCGATGCCGACTTCGATCTGATAGACGGGGCCGGACACGATCAGCCTCGACACCTTGAGGAGAGCCCAGATCATAAACGGAGCAATCAGCACAAGCATCCACTGGAACCCGCCACCATCCCCGCCCTCGATACTCACGGCCACGGCCACGGCGATCAGGACCGCGGACCAGACGGCTATGACATAGGTCTTCATATCCCTTCCGGTGCGGATCGGCGGCAACGTCACCGATCTAGCAACTTCAGCGCATCCGATACGCAACGAGGCTGTATTTTCCGCACGGAAGTGCACAATGATCGATTCCAATAACATGACCACCGCACTGAACACAAGAATCAGCCCCGACATTGCCAGAAGAATATCGACGACGGCAAGTCGCCCACAAACGATGACGAAAGTTGCCGCCCCGGCGAGAGCCACCAACGAGAGCACCGCAGCGCAGACGAATTGCTTTCTCACTCTGGATACCGAGAATCTCGGCTCCCACTTCGGATGATCAATCAGTGCCATATGCGACCAATCGTAGAGTCAAAGAGCTTTCCGCCAGCCATCCGCTTTGCCGCAAGCAGCCAATGATGCCACATGACCTGCGTTACCGCCTAGGCGCGACGGCATCGCCCGCCCATTACTTCAGCTCATGCCCGTGCTCTCACCTAATATTTCACAAGCCACAGAAGGGGCCAGCTCCGCTCGCGTAAGGGCGCTTTGAGTGATCGAAACATTGAATTTATTTGCACGCGAGAATATCTCCACGGAATAGAATGTGGACTCTGATGCGTCGACGCCAAGCGCCCGCCACACAGTCCTCACGATTCTACCTACCGACCCGGTGCCAACTGCTCCGCAATCAACGGAGCCCGGAAGAATTGTGTATTCGAATTCGCCGACGGGAACACCCGAGTTCAGATATCTTGCAGTGATCACCTTACAGTCGCCAGCGAACTCGTTCGTCACTGCCGGTATCCTGGAGGGATTCTCGTCTATCGATACCAGGTATCGAGTAGTCGAATCCGGAACTATACTGAGGACCCGTGCGTGTGTACCGTCTGCAATCGCATTCGCATCCCGGAATCGATCCGCACACTCATTTGGCACAATCGTCGCATCCGCACGGCCCCCTCGGAGCACCTGCGCATAGCTGCGTTCATACGAGCCGGCCTCGCGTTCCTTCTGATCCGGTACATTGACACTGCTGAACAGCGCCTTGGCCGCATCATCCACATTTGATTCCGACCAAAACGGCGACGCAGGGCCGTTACACCCAGCAAGGCCGACGCACAGCGGCAAGGCGACTAACAAGACGGCAGGGTTCCCCCCCTTCATGGATGCTCCAATCTACATCGCCCCGCGAGAGGTCTTCACGATGCTAATCACCGAGCCTGTTGCCTCCGCGAGTTGGCACCGCCGTGT
>CAZDSL010000470.1:0-2268 GCA_964507655.1 uncultured Mycobacteriaceae bacterium
ATACGACCATTCGGATCGACTCGATAACGACCATCGGATCGACTTCAGACAGACCCTCGGATCGACTTCACACAACTCGGATCGACAAGGAGCGCACACCATGGCGGATCGCGTGGTTCTCGCCTACTCGGGCGGGCTGGACACCTCGGTGGCCATCAGCTGGATCGGCAAGGAGACCGGCAAGGAGGTCGTCGCGGTGGCGATCGATCTCGGCCAGGGCGGCGAGGATATGGAGACGGTGCGTCAGCGCGCGCTGGACTGCGGCGCCGTCGAATCCGTGGTGGTGGACGCCCGCGACGAGTTCGCCGATGAATACTGCCTGCCCACCATCACGGCCAACGCCCTCTACATGGACCGTTATCCGCTGGTCTCGGCAATCAGCCGGCCGCTGATCTGCAAGCACCTGGTGCAGGCGGCCCGCGATCACGGCGGCACCACCGTGGCGCACGGCTGCACCGGCAAGGGCAACGACCAGGTGCGTTTCGAGGTGGGCTTCGGCTCGCTGGCGCCCGACCTCGACGTCATCGCCCCGGTGCGCGACTACGCCTGGACCCGCGAGAAGGCCATCGCCTTCGCCGAGGAGAACGGCATCCCGATCAACGTCACCAAGAAGTCGCCGTTCTCGATCGACCAGAACGTCTGGGGCCGCGCGGTGGAGACGGGCTTCCTCGAGGACCTGTGGAACGCGCCCACCAAGGACGTCTACAGCTACACCGAGGACCCCACCGTCAACTGGCAGGCCCCCGACGAGCTGATCGTCAGCTTCGACAAGGGCCGCCCGGTGGCCATCGACGGCCGCCCGGTGTCGGTGCTCGAGGCCATCGAGGAGCTCAACCGCCGCGCCGGCGCGCAGGGCGTGGGCCGCCTCGACGTGGTGGAGGACCGCCTCGTGGGCATCAAGAGCCGCGAGATCTACGAGGCCCCCGGCGCGATGGTGCTCATCCACGCCCACCAGGAGCTCGAGCACGTCACTCTCGAGCGCGAGCTGGGCCGGTTCAAGCGCCAGACCGAGCAGCGCTGGGCCGAGCTGGTGTACGACGGCCTGTGGTTCTCGCCGCTCAAGTCGGCGCTGGACGCGTTCGTCGACAAGACCCAGGAGCGCGTGACGGGCGACATCCGCCTGGTGCTGCACGGCGGCGCCATCACGGTCAACGGGCGCCGCAGCACCGAGTCGCTCTACGATTTCAACCTCGCCACCTACGACGAGGGCGATTCGTTCGACCAGTCGTACGCGAAGGGCTTCGTCCAGATCCACGGCCTGTCGAGCAAGGTGGCGGCCAAGCGCGACCTGGGCCTGTAGGCCTCACAGCAGCACCCGCCCCGGGCCGGCCGCCCTGGCCGGCCCGGGGCGATCAGCACCGCGGAAGGACGTCGAGGAGCAATGGACACGCACGGAACCAACGAGGGGGCCCTCTGGGGCGGGCGGTTCGCCACCGGCCCGGCGGAGGCCATGGCGGCCCTGAGCAAGTCGACACACTTCGACTGGGTGCTGGCCCCGTACGACGTGCGCGCATCGCAGGCGCACGCGCGCGTGCTGCACCGTGCCGGCCTGCTCACCGACGACGACCACGCCGCGATGCAGGCGGGGCTCGAGCGGCTGGCCGCCGACGTGGCCAGCGGCGCGTTCGGCCCCGCCGAGTCGGACGAGGACGTGCACGGCGCCCTGGAGCGGGGCCTGATCGAGCGGGTCGGCCCCGAGGTGGGCGGCCGGCTGCGCGCCGGGCGTTCCCGCAACGACCAGGTGGCCACGCTGTTCCGGATGTGGCTGCGCGACGCGGCCCGGCGCGTGGGCGCGGGTGTGCTGGACGTGGTCGAGGCGCTGGCGCAGCAGGCCGACACGCACCTGGGCGCGCCGATGCCGGGGCGCACCCACCTGCAGCACGCCCAGCCGATCCTGCTCTCGCACCACCTGCTCGCGCACGCGCATCCGCTGCTGCGCGACGTGGCCCGCCTGCGCGATCTGGATGCGCGCCTGGCCGTCTCCCCGTACGGGTCGGGCGCGCTGGCCGGCTCGTCGCTGGGCCTGGACCCCGAGGCGATCGCCGCAGATCTGGGCTTCGACTCCTCCGCGGAGAACTCCATCGACGGCACCGCGGCGCGTGACTTCGCCGCCGAGGCCGCGTTCGTCCTCGCGATGATCGCGGTCGACCTGTCGCGGCTGGCCGAGGAGATCATCACCTGGTCCACCGCCGAGTTCGGTTACGTCACCCTGGCCGACGCCTGGTCCACGGGCTCGTCGATCATGCCGCAGAAGAAGAACCCCGACGT
>CAZDSL010000471.1:0-2268 GCA_964507655.1 uncultured Mycobacteriaceae bacterium
GCCCCGCCGCTCAGGCCCGCCCGGCCGGATCCACCGCCTCCGACTCGCGCACCGGGGGCGGGGGCGTGCCGTCGCCGAACGGCCGGCCGCCCAGCTCCTCGCGCCCGTGCGGGGTGAGCCACCCCGAGGTGTCGGGGCCCACGGGCACCACGCCGGTGGGGTTGATGTCGCGGTGCACCACGTAGTAGTGCCGCTTGATCTGCGCGAAGTCGATGGTGTCGCCGAAGCCCGGCGTCTGGAACAGGTCGCGCGCGTACGCCCACAGCACCGGCATCTCGGACAGCTTGGTCCGGTTGCACTTGAAGTGCCCGTGGTAGACGGGGTCGAAGCGAGCGAGCGTGGTGAACAGCCGCACGTCGGCCTCGGTGATGGTGTCGCCCATGAGGTAGCGCCGGGTGGACAGCCGCTCCGAGAGCGCGTCGAGCCGCTCGAACAGCACCCGGTACGCGTCCTCGTAGGCCTCCTGCGCCCCGGCGAACCCCGCCTTGTACACGCCGTTGTTGACGTCGGTGTGGATCACCTGCATCAGCTCGTCCATCTCGTCGCGCAGCGGCTCGGGGTAGAGCTCGGGTGCGCCGGGACGATGGAAGGCCGTCCACTGGGTGGAGAAGTCGAGCGTCATCTGCTTGAAGTCGTTGGTGACCACCATGCCCGTGGACTCCTCGACGATCGCGGGCACGGTGATGCCGCGCGGGTAGTCGGGGAAGCGGGCGAAGTAGGCGTCCTGCAGCCGCGGGATCTTCAGCACCGGATCGACGCCGCCCGGGTCGAGGTCGAAGGTCCAGCTGCGCTTGTCGTGCACCGGGCCGCACAGCCCCAGCGAGAGCGCGTCCTCGAGGCCCAGCAGGCGGCGAACGATCAGCGTGCGGTTGGCCCACGGGCACGCCCGCGCCGCGACCAACCGGTAGCGCCCGGCCTCCGCCGGCCAGCCCGACGCGCCATCGGCGGTGATGCGGTCGCCGATGTAGTTCTCGTCGCGGTCGAAGGCCTTGCCGGCCTCGACGTACACGCCCTGCCCCGCATCGTCCGCTGCGCCCACGGTTCCTCCTCGGCCGGTCGGCTGCCGCGTGCGCGCCGCACGCGTCCCGCGCCCCAGCCTAGGCGGGCCGGCACGGCGGCACAGCCGATGCGGACCGGCCGGCGCGAGGCGGGCGCCGGGCGCCGCCGCCGGGGCTAGATTCGGGGCATGGACGCACACGAGTGGGACGAGCGGTACCGCGAGAAGGACCTGGTGTGGGGCGCCCCGCCCAACGAGGTGGTGGTGGAGCTCGCGACGAGCCTGCCCGCCGGCCGCGCCGTCGACCTGGGCTGCGGCGAGGGCCGCAACGCGCTGTGGCTGGCCACGCGCGGCTGGCTGGTGGAGGGCATCGACTTCTCCCGGGTGGCGCTCGACAAGGCCGCGCGCATCGCCGCGGACGCCCCGCCGGCCGTCACCGAGCGCCTCACCTGGACGTGCGCCGACCTCACCACCGCCCCGCTGCCGACCGGCCTCGACCTGATGCTGATCTGCTACATCCACCTGCCCTCGTCCGAGCGCCCGCGGCTGCTGCGCCGCGCCCAGGACGCGCTCGGCCCCGGCGGCGCGCTGCTGGTGCTGGGCCACCACAGCCGCAACATCGACGAGGGAGCGGGCGGGCCGCAGGACCCCGACATCCTCTTCACGCCGGAGGACATCACCGCGCTGCTCGACGACGGCATGCGGGTGGATTTCGCGCGGGCGCTGCAGCGTGACACCGAGCACGGCACGGCCATCGACGCGCTCGTGTTCGCCCGCAAGCCGTGAGCGCGACCGCCCCCGACCTGCGGTTTCCCGCCGCGTGCGGCGCCGTATACACCACCCGGGCAATCCGAGCAATTCCTCACGTTTGCACACCGGGAGAATCGGCGTAGTCTGAGCGGTAAGTTACTCGTCGGTAAGAACGTGTTCACCCGGCGCGGTCCCGGCCGCGCCCGCACACCGCCGGCCGATCGACACCTGTCACGAGGAAGCGAAGACATGGGCCATTACAAGAGCAACACCCGCGACATCGAGTTCAACCTGTTCGAAGACCTGAAGGTCCAGGAGCCGATGGCGCAGGGCGCCTGGGGCGACTTCGACGAGGACACCGCCCGCACGATGATCTCCGAGGTGGCCAAGCTGGCCGAGGGCCCGCTGGGCGAGGCCTACGCGGACGCCGACCGCAACCCGCCCACGTTCGACCCCGAGACCCACTCGGTCACGCTGCCCGAGGGCTTCAAGAAGTCCTTCCGCGCCATGTGGGACGCGGA
>CAZDSL010000472.1:0-2265 GCA_964507655.1 uncultured Mycobacteriaceae bacterium
CGGCGCTGGCCCGCCGGGCGCGGCGCGGCGCGCGGGCCCGGGCGCGCCGCTCGTCGCAGGCCGTCGAGCACGCGCTGCAGGCCGCCCGGCAGAAGGCTCCGCTCGATTAGACTGGCGAGTCGCCGTGCACCGGCCGGGGCCGCCCCCGGACGGCCACGGCGCCCCACCCCGCCAGCCAGGAGAGCACACCGACAGTGTCCGACCACTCCTCCTCCCCCCTGCCCGCCACCCCGCCCGGCTCCGCCGCGGACGCCGGCCGCGCCGGGGAGATCGCGCACGAGCAGCGCCTGCTCGACGCCATGTACCGCCGCCTCGACGAGCTCCGCGACTACGCCGAGAGCAGGCTGCGCCGCGTGCTCGTCGAGAGCGGCGGCACGCCGCAGGCGCGCTCGGAGCGCGAGTCCTACAACCAGCTCTACACCGAGGACATCGCCCGCTACGGGGCCGCCGAGCACGGGCTGTGCTTCGGCCGCCTCGACATGGACGACGCCCAGGGCCCGGACGCCGCCGAGGTGCGGCACATCGGCCGCATCGGCATCCGGGACGACGACGAGATGGCCACGCCTCTGCTGCTGGACTGGCGCGCCCCGCTGGCCAGGCCCTTCTACCTGGCCACGGCGCTCTCTTCCGACGGCGTGCGGCGCCGCCGGCACATCCGCACGCGCAACCGCCGCGTCACCGGGATCAGCGACGAGCACCTGGGCCGGGCGGCGGACGCGGACGGCGCCCCCGCAGACGAGGACGCCGGCGTGGCGGGCGAGGAGGCGCTGCTGGCCGCGCTCGAGCAGGCCCGCACCGGCCGCATGTCCGACATCGTCGAGACGATCCAGGGCGAGCAGGACCGCATCATCCGCTCGGAGCACCGCGGGGTGCTCGTGGTGCAGGGCGGGCCCGGCACGGGCAAGACGGCGGTGGCACTGCACCGCGCCGCCTACCTGCTCTACACGCACCGCAAGCAGCTCGAACGCGCCGGCGTGCTCGTCATCGGCCCCAATTCCACCTTCCTCGACTACATTGCGCGCGTGCTGCCGTCGCTGGGCGAGACGGGCGTGCTGCTGTCCACGATCGGCGACCTCTACCCCGGCGTCACCGCCACCGTGGCCGACGACCGCACCGCCGAGGCCGTCAAGGGCTCGCTCGACGTGCTGCCGGTCCTCAAGAAGGCCGTCCGCGACCGCCAGCTGGTGCCCGACGAGCCGATCGAGCTGCGATTCGACGGCTACCGGCTGCACATCGACAAGAAGACCTGCACCCGGGCCCGGGGCCGGGCGCGCTCGTCGCGCCGCCCGCACAACCTCGCCCGCCCGCTGTTCCGCTCGATGGTGATCGACGCGCTCGCCCAGCAGATGGCCGCGACCATCGGCACCAGCGTCGTGGACGGTTCCAGCCTGCTCAGCGCGGCCGACCAGGCCGACATCCGCCGCGACCTGCGCGAGGATCCCGCCGTCCTCGAGGCCCTCGACGCGCTCTTCCCGCGGCTCACGCCGCAGCAGGTGCTCACCGACCTGCTCTCCTCGGAGGAGCGGCTGCGCTCGGCCGCGCCCCACCTCGGCGACGCCCAGGTGGCGGCGCTGCTGCGCCCCGCCGGCCGCGGCTTCTCCCCCGCCGACGCGCCGCTGCTCGACGAGCTCGCCGAGCTGCTGGGCGTGGACGACTCCGCCGAGCACGAGCGCGAACGGGAGCGCTGGCGGCGGCGGATCGCCGACGCGCAGGGCGCGCTGGACATCCTCACCGGGTCGGCCCCGCAGGACCTCGAGGACGAGATGGACCCCGAGATCCTCATGGCCTACGACCTCATCGACGCGAGCGAGCTGGCGCGGCGCCACGACGCGTCCGAGAGCCGCACCGCCGCGGAGCGCGCCGCCGAGGACCGCACGTGGGCGTTCGGGCACGTCATCGTCGACGAGGCCCAGGAGCTCTCGCCCATGGCGTGGCGGATGCTCATGCGCCGCTCGCCCAACCGCTGGATGACGGTGGTCGGCGACACCGCCCAGACGGGCTCCGTCGACGGCGCCGCCTCCTGGGACGACGTGCTCTCGCCGTACGTGGCGCAGCGCTGGCGGCTGGCCGAACTCACCGTCAACTACCGCACCCCCGGCGAGATCATGGACGTGGCGGCGGGGCTGCTCGCGCGCATCGCCCCCGGCAGCACTCCCCCGGTGTCGGTGCGCGATTCCGGGCACGCGCCGTTCGCCGTGCAGGTGCCGGCCGCCGCGCTGGCCGACGAGGCCGCCGCCGCGCTGCGGGCGCTGCCCTCGGCCGGCA
>CAZDSL010000473.1:0-2259 GCA_964507655.1 uncultured Mycobacteriaceae bacterium
GCGCGGGGTGACATTCCCCTGCCCCGCCGCGCCCCCCGCCGGGGGGGGGGCCCGGCCCCCGGGGCCGGGCGCCCGCCCCCGTCTCGTGTCCGTGCGGGCGGGTCAGAGGCGCGCTGCCGCAGCGTCGTCGAGGAACCACACCGTGCGTTCGGTGCCCGTGGCGCCCGCGGCGGGCACGTCGGCGGCCGCGGCCCCGCCCAGGGCCAGCGCCGCGGCCTCGGCCTTGGCGGCGCCGGCCACCAGCAGCCACACCTCCCGGGCGCGCCGCACCATCGGCAGCGTCAGCGTGATGCGGGTGGGCGGCGGCTTGGGGCAGTCGCGCACGGCGACGGCCGTGGCCGCCGCCTCGGCCACCGCGGGCGAGTGCGGGAACAGCGAGTTGATGTGGCCCTCTCCGCCCATGCCCAGCAGGTGCACGTCGAAGGCGCCGACCGGCTCGACGAGCGCCGCGTAGTGCCGTGCCGCGGCGTCGACGTCGCCGGCGAACGCGTCCGCGTCGGCGGGCATCGGGTGGACCAGCGCCGGGTCGAGGGGCACGTGGTCGAGCAGCGCCTCGCGGGCCTGCAGCGCGTTGCGCTCCGGATCGCCGGGCGCCACGAAGCGCTCGTCGCCCCAGTACAGCTCCACCTTGGGCCAGTCGATGCGGGCGTCGCGCAGCGCGGCGAGCAGGCCGATGCCGGCGCCGCCGCCGGTGAGCACCAGCCGGGCGCGGCCCCGTCGGGCCACCGCGTCGGCCACGACGCCGGGTAGGCGCCGGGCGGCCGCGGCGACGATGCCGTCCTGGTCGGCGGCGCGGACGATCTCGGCGGTCATGCGGTGTCCTCTCCGTCGGTGCCGGCCCCGTCGGCGTAGACCACGCGCCGCGCCCCCTCCAGGGCGCCCGCGTAGATCTCGTCGGCGTCGAGCCGGCGCAGCTCCTCGGCCAGGCAGTCCCACTCGCTGCGCCGCGCCAGCGCCACGCGGCTGTCGCGCTCGCCGGGGCGGCGGAGCACCACCACGGCGTCGTCGACCCGGTGCAGCCCCACCGTGCGCCGACCGGAGCGGAGCGTCACGCCCTCCTCGCCCTCGGTGCGGGTGACGGGGACGTCCAGCGCGGCGGCCAGCCAGCCGGCGAACAGGTCGGTGGCCGCGTCGCCGCCCGGCCCCGTCACCTCGGCGCTGTCGATGGGGGAGAAGCGGGGATGCTCGATGGCCGTGGCCAGCAGCGCCCGCCACTGCGTGATGCTGGGCCAGGCCAGGTCGGTGTCGCCGCTCGCGTAGCCCTCCCGGCGCCGGCGCAGCAGCGCGCGCGGCTCCCCCGAGGAGGGGCCGGTAATGCGGCGCCGGGCGATGCTGCCCAGCGGGTCGGCGGACGGCGCGTCCGGCCCGTTGCCGGGCCACCAGGTGACGATGGGCGTGTCGGGCAGCAGGAACGGGGTCACCACGCTGCCGCTGTGCGCCGACAGCGCGCCGTGCAGGCGCAGCACCACCACCTCCGAGGCGCCCGCGTCGGCGCCCACCCGGATCTGCGCGTCGAGCGACGTGCGCCCGGACCCGCCGTGGTGCACCACCACGATGATGCGACAGGGATGCTCGCGGCTCGCCTCGTTGGCGGCCTCGATGGACCGTTCCGTGTCCGCCTCGTCGTGCACGCCGACGACGAGCGTGAGGACGCGGCCCAGCGTGACGGCGCCGCCGGCCTCGCGCACCTCGTACAGGCGCTGGATGACGTCCTTGGTGGACGTGTCGGGCAGGTCGACGATCATGGGCGCCTCCACTCCCTTCCCGACCTGCGCAGCATGGCGTCGGCCGATGCGGGCCCCCAGCTGCCCGACTCGTACGGTTCGGGCGCGCCGTCCGCGGCCCAGGCGTCGAGCACCGGCTCGAGGATGGCCCAGGACAGCTCGACCTCCTCGCCCACGGGGAACAGCGACGGCTCGCCCAGGAGCACGTCGAGGATCAGCCGCTCGTAGGCCTCCGGGGAGGAGACGGTGAACGCCTGCCCGTAGCTGAAGTCCATGTTGACGTCGCGCACCTCCATGGACGACCCGGGCACCTTGGACCCGAACCGCACGGTGATGCCCTCGTCGGGCTGCACGCGGATCACCAGGGCGTTCTGCCCCAGCTCCTCCGTCATGGTGGAGTCGAACGGCAGGTGCGGGGCGCGCGTGAACACCACCGCGATCTCGGTGACGCGCCTGCCCAGCCGCTTGCCGGTGCGCAGGTAGAACGGCACGCCCGCCCACCGCCGCGAGTCCACCTCGAGGGTGATCGCCGCGA
>CAZDSL010000474.1:0-2252 GCA_964507655.1 uncultured Mycobacteriaceae bacterium
CCCGCCCCCGGCGACCGCAGCCGGGCCCTCGGCACCGGCCGCGGGGGTGCCTTCCGCGGGGGCGCCGGCCGTCCCGGACTCCCCCTCACCGCCGGACGGCCGGATCGTCTCGTCTCCTCGCTCCGTGTACACGTAGTGCCCGCCGCGCAGCCAAGAGGCGATGGCCGCGATGAGGCACGCGACGATGGCGAACCCGAAGGCCACCGCCAGGCCGTCCGAGAACGGGCCCGAGATGAGCTGCGGGAAGAAGCTGCGCCCGGTGAGGTAGTCGGCGTGGTCGGGCGGCAGCTGCGCGAGCACCTGGTCGCCCACCAGCGAGCCGATGGGGTTGTAGCCCAGCAGCGAGGCGAACAGCACGGCCACCGGCGGCAGCGCGGCGATCTCCTGGGCCTTGGCGACGGGCACGCCCTGATCGACCAGGCCCGAGAAGAGGGTGTCGGGCAGCGAGTGCGACAGGCCGGTGATGATGAGGCTGAAGAAGATGCCGATCGAGAGCACCATCGCGGCGTTCTGGAACGTGGTGGACATGCCCGCGCCCACGCCGCGGCGGTTGGGCGGCAGGCTGTTCATGATGCCCGCGCGGTTGGGCGCGGCGAACAGCCCCATGCCGAGCCCGTTGACGAGCAGGATCACCGCGAACTGCCAGTAGGTGAAGTCCACCGGCAGCAGCATCAGCAGCACGAACGTCGCCGCGGCGATCACCATGCCGCCGGTGGCGAACAGCCGGGCGCCGAAGCGGTCGCTCAGCCAGCCCGACACGGGCCCGGCCACCAGGAAGCCCACGGTCATCGGCACCATGTAGATGCCCGCCCACAGCGGCGTCGACTCGAAGCTGTACCCGTGCTGCGGCAGCCAGATGCCCTGCAGCCAGATGATGAGGATGAACATCAGGCCGCCGCGGCCCAGCGCCGAGAGCAGGCTCGCCAGGTTGCCCGCCGTGAAGGCGCGGATGCGGAAGAGCCCCAGGCGGAACATCGGCTCCTCCACCTTGGTCTCGATGACGCAGAACACCGCCAGCACCGCCGCGCCGCCGATGAGCGCGGTGAGCACCCACGGGTTGGTCCAGCCCATCGTGTGGCCGCCGTACGGCTGGATGCCGTAGGTGATGCCCACCAGCACGGCGATGAGGCCGACGGCGAAGGTGAGGTTGCCCCACGGGTCGAGCCGCGTGCGCTGGCGGATGCCGGTGTCGTGCAGCCGCAGATACGCCCACACCGTGCCGAACAGGCCGATCGGCACCGACACCAGGAACACCAGCCGCCAGCTCACCGGGGCCAGCAGGCCGCCGAGGATCAGGCCGATGAACGAGCCCGCGATGGCCGTCACCGCGTTCAGGCCCAGCGCCAGGCCGCGCTGGTTGGTGGGGAAGACGTCGGTGATGATCGCCGACGAGTTGGCCATGAGCATGGCGCCGCCCACGCCCTGCAGCACGCGCATGACGATCAGCCACCAGGCGCCGGCGTTGCCCGACATCCACGTGATCGAGAGCATCACCGAGAAGAAGGTGAACACCGCGAACCCGGCGTTGTACATGCGGACGCGGCCGAACATGTCGCCCAGGCGGCCGAAGCTCACCACGAGCACGGCCGTGACCACCAGGTAGCCCATGATCAGCCAGAGCAGCAGGCTGGTGTTGCCGGGGGCGAGCGGATCGACGCCCAGGCCGCGGAAGATGTCCGGCAGGGCGATGAGCAGGATCGACGAGTTGATCGTGGCGATGAGCCCGCCCAGCGTGGTGTTCGACAGGACGATCCACTTGTAGTGGGGCTTGGCGGTGTCGCGTTGGGCGCGGGCAGCGCGGCGCCCCGCCTTCGGGGATTGCGCGGGGGGCGCCGGGCGCGTCGGGGTGGTCATGACCGGCCTTCCTGCACCGTCGGCCGCGGGCGCACGCCCCCGGCCGGCGGGGGCGTGGCGATCGCTGCGGCGCGGTGCGTCGTCGTGCGGTGCGGGCCCCGCCGCACGGGGCCCTTTCTGTGTGCGGCGGCGCGCGCCCCGCGTGCCGTGGGGCGCGTCACCCGCCGGGGTGGAGAACGGCACCGACCGTACGCCCCGACGGATGCATCGTGCACCTAAGTATCTCGCAGATGGAGAGGCCCCGCTCACAGCGGGGGGCGCCCCCGATCCGTGGCCCGGGCGGGCGCGCCGGTCTTGTACTGTGAGGCTGCATGACGCCGGGGGCAGTAGCTCAGCTGGTCAGAGCAGCGGACTCATAATCCGTCAGGTCGTGGGTTCGAGCCCCACCTGCCCCACCA
>CAZDSL010000475.1:0-2249 GCA_964507655.1 uncultured Mycobacteriaceae bacterium
CAAGTGCAAGGAGATCCCCTACGCCAAGCGCGTCCCCATGCGCGCCCGCACCCAGTCGTGGCCGACGATGATCCAGGACGGCCTGCTGTTCGTGTGGAACGACCCCGAGGGCGGAAAGCCGGAGGAGTACATCCCCGTCATCCGCACCGGCGACGACGAGTGGACCGAGTGGCAGTGGAAGTCGATCACGATCGACACCAACTGCCGCGAGATCGTCGACAACGTGGTCGACATGGCGCACTTCTTCTACGTGCACTTCACGCTGCCGACGTACTTCAAGAACGTCTTCGAGGGCGTCACCGCCACGCAGTACATGAACGGTGAAGGCCGCGAGGACATGATCCCGCCGGGCGCCAACCGCGCGCACGTGGCGCAGGGCAACTCGTCGGTGGCCTCCTACTACGGCCCGTCCTTCATGGTCGACGAGCTCTGCTACCACTACACGGGCTTCGACGTCGAGACGAAGCTCATCAACTGCCACTACCCGGTGACGCCCGACAAGTTCGTGCTCATGTACGGCGCCACCGTGCGCAAGACGGCGGACATCCCCGAGGGCAAGGCCGAGAAGATCGCCGCCACCAACGTCGACTTCATCACCCGCGGCTTCGAGCAGGACGTGGCGATCTGGCGCAGCAAGACGCGCATCGACAACCCTCTGCTGTGCGAGGAGGACGGCCCCGTCTACCAGCTGCGCCGCTGGTACGAGCAGTTCTACGTGGACCGCGCCGACGTGACCTCGGAGATGACCGACCGCTTCGAGTTCGAGATCGACACCTCGAAGCCGATGGAGTCCTGGCGTGCCCAGGTGGAGGCGAACCTCGCCGCCCGCGAGTCCGCCGGCGCCGGTGCGCAGGGGCAGGCCTGATGGAGTTCCGGCCGGTCGCCTGCGACAGGTGCGGCACCGAGGTGCTGGTGCACAAGTCGAGCTATCACCAGACGTCGGTGCAGTGGAGCGGCACTGCGGCACAGCAGTGCGAGATGCTGCGCGACGCCGCAGACGCCGACCGCCTCGACGTCGAGGCGCACTCGTGCCCGGCGCTGCGGGCCAGCATCGACCGCGCCGTCGTGGAGGGCCGCCTCCCGGTGCCCGAGGACGACGACGACCGCACCTTCCCCGGGCTCGGTTCGCCCGGAGAGGCGCGCACGCACCGCGCGGATCACTGACCCGCGCCGTTCGGCCGGCCCGCTGCGGCCGGCCGAACGCGTCTGCGCCGGCGGCCCCACCCGCCGACGCGCACAGGTCCTGAACCCGACGCGCACAGGTCCTGAACCCCGCACGGTTCCTCATCCCGACGCGCACAGTTCCCGAACCCCCGACGCAAGGACACCATCACCGATGATCGACAAGACCACCTACGGCCCGTGGGCCGTCATCGCCGGCGGCTCCGAGGGCGTGGGCGCCGCATTCGCCGACGAGCTGGCGCAGGCCGGCCTCAACCTGGTGCTCGTCGCCCGCAAGGCCGGGCCCCTCGAGGAGACCGCCGAGGCCGTGCGCAAGCACGGCGTCGAGGTGCGCACGCTCGCCCAGGACCTGCTCGCCGAGGACGCCGTGGCGAACATCGCCGCGGTCACCGAGGGCCTCGAGGTGGGGCTGCTGATCTTCAACGCCGGCGCCAACACCTACGGCCACGAATTCGTCACCGGCGACATGGACAAGTTCCGCGGCGTCGTCACCCTCAACGTGGACCGGCAGCTCGAGCTCGCCCACCTCTACGGCGGCCCGATGGCCGAGCGCGGCCGCGGCGGGATCATCCTGCTCGGCTCGCTCAGCGGCTACCTCGGCTCCGAGATCCAGAGCATCTACTCGGCGTCGAAGGCGTTCAGCCGCATCTTCACCGAGGGCCTGTGGCTGGAGATGAAGGAGCGCGGCGTCAACGTGCTGCAGCTGGTGCTGGGCGTCACCCGCACCCCCGCCATGGAGCGCGCGGGCCTCAACTTCGACGTGCCCGGCATGCGGGTGTCCGAGCCGCTCACGGTGGCACGCGAGGGTCTCGAGCACATCGCCGACGGCCCCGTGTGGGTGGCGGATGGCAACCAGAAGGGCGCCGAGCTGCAGTCGGGCTTCCCGCGCGACAAGATCGTCGCCGGCCACGCCGCCGCGCTGCGCAAGCTCACCGGGCGCTGACCGGCGCGCGAGCAGGAACACACGCCGCGGGGGCGGGTGCCGGAGACGGCGCCCGCCCCCGCGGCGTGTCCGGGGCCGGCGGGACACCGCACTAGCTCGCCCCGGGGCCGGCGGGACACCGCGG
>CAZDSL010000476.1:0-2244 GCA_964507655.1 uncultured Mycobacteriaceae bacterium
CCCCGGTGCCGCGCCGGCGGAGCAGCCGGCCGGGCACGTCCGGGGCGCCGTCGAGGACGCCGCCGGCCGGGTCGTCCACCGGCGGCGGCGCGGCCGGGCGGGTGCGCACCAGGTCTTCGCGGGGCCGCAGGATCTGCCGCACCACCAGCGCGCACAGCGCCAGCACCGCCACGTCCCGCACCACCACGGTGGCGGTGAACCACTGCTCCGGCAGGCCCTTGTTCGACACGCCCAGGTAGTACATCATCCGCGGCACCCACACGAGCGCGTCCACCGTCATCCAGGCGAGCAGGATCCGGCGGTGCGGCAGCGCCAGCACGGCCAGCGGCACCAGCCACAGCGAGTACTGCGGGCTCCACACCTTGTTGGTGAGCAGGAACGCCGCCACCACCAGAAAGCACAGCTGCGCCACCCGCGGGCGCCGCCGCGCCGCCAGCCCCAGCACCAGGATGCCCGCGCACGCCGCGGCGAACAGCGCCAGCGTGACCGCGTTGAGCACCGAGGGCGCTTCGCCGGCCGCGAGCGGGCCGTCGAAGCCCGTCCATCCCGTGAACGACGCGATGACGTTGTAGATCGAGTCGGGATCCATCGGGCGGATCTCGTTGAGGCGGAAGAACTCGGCCCAGCCGTCGGGGTACAGAAGCGCGATGGGCAGGTTCACCGCCGCCCAGGCGGCCGCGGCACACCCGGCCGCCTTCCACCACTCGCGCATGCGCCCCGCCCGCCAGCACAGCACCAGCAGCGGCCCCAGCAGCAGTGCCGGGTACATCTTGGCGGCCGCGCCCAGCCCCAGCAGCACGCCCGCGAGCGCGGGCCGGCGCCGCGCCCACGCCAGCAGGCCGCCCATCGCGAACGCCACGGCCAGCGCGTCGAAGTTGGTGAACGCGTGCACCAGCACCAGCGGGCTCAGCGCCACGAGCGCGGCGTCCCACGGCCTGCGCCGCCCCGCCAGCGATGCGCTGGCCCACACCGTCACCAGCCAGGCCAGCGCCAGGCCGGCGGCGACCACGTTGAAGTAGATCACCACCTCCAGCGCGCCGGGGAGCATGCCCGCGTCGGCGCCGGCGTGCCACGCCTTGGCGATGCGCATCGACACGTACTGGTAGAGGCCGGTGAGCACCGGGTACTCCATGTGCCGCACCACCGGCACCCCGTCGGCGTCCACCGAGCCGTCGGTCCACGACGCCTTGTACGGGAACTCGCCCGCGGAGAGCTTCTCGATGCCGTAGAGCGGAATGGTGTCGGAGTAGCACATGGCGACGTACTGGCGGCTGCCGCGCCAGTCGAGCGTCTGCGCGCCGTCGGAACCGCCCGGGTACTGCTGGATGCACGGCGCCTTGCCCAGCCACGACAGCGCCAGCACCGCCACGGACAGGGCCAGCAGCACGCGCAGCGGGGTGAGGAACCGTTGCCGCCCGATGAGGGCGTGGGCGCCGACGGGGCCGCCGATGAGGGTGGCGGCCCCCGCGGCGAGGGTGTCGGTGCGGGTGGGCAGGTCGCGCACCGGGCCGCCCGGTACGGCCGTCCCCGGCATCGACGGACCCCCCGCCGGCGCACGGCCTGCGGGGGGTTCGGGGGGTTCGGGGGCGCTCACGCACCGTCCAGGGCGTAGCCGTCGGCGTTGCCGCCGGCCTGCTCCCGGGCGGCGCCGGTGCCGTCGCCGCCGGTGCCCGAGTCGTCCTCGGTGGCCCCGGTGCCGGCGCCGTCGCCGCCGCCATCGCCGCCGTAGCCGTCGTCGGCGTCACCGGTGCCGGTGGCCGCGCCGTTGCCGGTGCCCCCGCCGGCGCCCTGCTCGCCCTGGCCGCCGGCGCCCTGCCGCGGCGGCACGATCACCGGCACGGGCACGCCCATGATCTCGGTCTGCGAGATCTCCGGCAGCTGCAGCTGCGGGCGCGTCGACTCCTCGCGGCTGGGCGGGGCCTCGAGCGTCGGGGTGGGCGTCGCGTCGGACGACGTGGCCGGGCCGGACCGCGTCCACTGCGGCACGCCCGCCACGCCGCCGATGGACTCGGGCGTGGGGAACTTCTCGAACTCGGTGCCCTTGAGCGCGCCGTCCATCGCGTCCTTCCAGATGTCCGACGGCAGCTGGGAACCGTAGATGGTGTTGCCCGCGTAGTTGGTGAGCGGCTTGCCGTTGGTGATGTCGCCGACCCACACCGCGGTGGTCAGCGACGGGGTGGAGCCGATCATCCAGGCGTCCTTGTTGGCGCCCGTGTCGCCGAGCTGCGTGGTGCCCGTCTTGGC
>CAZDSL010000477.1:0-2244 GCA_964507655.1 uncultured Mycobacteriaceae bacterium
CCCGTCGTTTGGGGTGGTGTTGTGGCGCCACGCCCCGGCGGGGGGGCCGCCCCGGCCCCCCCGGCGAGGGGGTTACTGCGGTGAATCGGTGCGCCGCACCGGCGGGGGCGTCCACTCGTGCGTGGTGACCGAGTCGTGCGGCAGGTAGATGCGCATGGTCAGGCCGAAGCCCTCGCGGCACACCGGCAGCCAGTTGGCGAGGCGGTCGTCGCCGGGGGCGTCGGCGCTGAGCCACAGGTCGAGCGAACCGTCCGTGTTGAAGGCCAGCGGCATGCTGTCGTCGAGCGCGTAGCGGTCGAGCTCGTTGGCGATCAGGCGCCCCTCCTGCGTGTACGGGGTGAGCGACCACCACCCGCCTTCGTGGTACGGGGGCTGCTGCCCGGCCGGGAAGTGCAGCACGTACGAGTGCGCACCGGTGAGCGGCTGCCCGTCGGCGTCGGCGAAGATCGACGGGTAGGCGGTGACGTCCACCGGGTTGGCGAAGCCCCGATGCGCGATTCGCGCACGGTAGGCGTAGTCGGTCCTGAAACGTCCGACCGAGTTGTCCAAGTACGTCCATCCGTCGACGACGGTGGCCCTGCGGATGGCGTCGATGCGGGCGCTGTCCATCAACCCCGGCAGCTCCTTCGCCTTGAGCCTCGCGGGCTCGGGGAGCGCATCGATCGAGAACTCCAGGCCCGGGCCCACCCCGACCTGAGCGAAGCGGGCGAGCGCAGGCGCGTCGTCGGGGGTGCCGGGGTTGCGCACGGCCAGCGCGTTGAAGCGGCCGAAGTACTCCTCGGCGCCCATCGAGTGCATGCGCTCGAGCGGGACATAGTCGCGGGACGGCGAGTAGGTGCCCCGCGGGTACTCGTGCGTGCGACCGTGCTGCGAGAGCGGGTAGAGGTCCATCGCGTCCTGCAGACGGTACGGCTCGGCGGTGTCATCCGGGCCGTGGCAGCGCACCCGTGCGAGCAGCCACACGAAGTCGGTGGGCATGGGCACTTCGATGACGCCGGCGGGCAGCGCCCCGTCGAAGCGGGGGCCGGTGAACGCGTAGACGGCCTCGCCGTCGCCGCCCGGCCCGCCGGTACCCAGCACCGAGGGGTTGTTCGAGTATCCGTCGAAGGGCTGGATCGCCAGATAGCGGTCTGCGGCCGGCTTGTGCAGCAAGTACGGCTCGTCGCCGAGGTCGAGGTAGGCCTGCGTGTAGAGGGTGTCTGCGTTGGGGCGCGTGAGGCTGTCGATGCTCGGGGAGGCGAGCGTGCGCGAGTGGAAGAACTGTCCGAGCGGGGCGCGCTCCTCGGTGGGGGTCTCGGTGTTCGTGGTCATCTCGCGGATGACGTCCATGAGCACGAGAGGGTATGCGTAGACGTAGGCCTCCTCGAGTGCATCCGCGGAGGCGTCGGGGTGTGGCTGGTCGGTCATGCGGTCTCCGATCTCGGGGTGTGGGGCGTCGCGTCGGCGGGCGCGCCGCCCGGGGTCACTGCTGCGGCCGCGGGTCGAGCACCCGCGTGGTGGTGAACTCCTCGACGCCCGCGGCGCCGCCCTCGCGGCCGAATCCGCTGGCCTTGACCCCGCCGAAGGGCACGGCCACGTCGAGGGCGTTGTGCTGGCCGATCCACACGGTCCCCGCGTCGATGCGCGCGGCGACGGCGGCGGCCTCGCCGGGATCGGGGCCCCACACCGATGCGCCCAGGCCGAACTCCTGGGCGTCGAGGGTGGCCAGCACCGCGTCGAGGTCGGTGTAGCCGACGACGGGGAGCACCGGCCCGAACTGCTCCTCGCACACGATGTCGTCGCCGTCGTCGGCGCCCACCAGCACAGTGGGGTCGAGGAAGTGGCCGGGCAGCGCATGCTCGCGCACGCCGCCGGTGACGACGCGTGCGCCGGAGGCGAGCGCCCGCCCGAGCATGCCGGTGACGATCCCGCGCTGGCGGGCGTTGTGCAGCGGGCCCATCGTGGTGGCCGGGTCGGCGCCGTCGCCCACCACGCGCTGCGCCTGCGCGGCGATGGCCTCGGCGACACCGTCCACCAGCGGCGCGGGCGCGTAGATCCGCTTGGGGGCGATGCACATCTGGCCGGCGTTGAGGAACGCGCCCGCGGCCAGGCGGGCGGCGGCGTCGGAGAGGTCGGCGCCCGGCAGCAGGATCGCCGGGTCGTTGCCGCCGAGCTCCAGCGCGACGGGGGTGAGCGTGGCCGCGGCCTGCGCCATGATGCTGCGGCCCACCGCGGTGGACCCGGTGAAGCTCACCATGCGCACGT
>CAZDSL010000478.1:0-2238 GCA_964507655.1 uncultured Mycobacteriaceae bacterium
CCGCGACCGCCCCCGCCAGCGCCACCGCCGCGGCCACGACCAGCGCGGCGTGCACCCCGTCCGCCACCGCCGCCGGGGCCGCGGCGGTGCGATCGGGCAGCAGCGAGCCCAGCACCGCCACCCCGAACACCCCGCCCACCAGGCGTGCGGTGTGATTGGTGGAGGACGCCATGCCGGCGCGGCCGGGCGGCACGGCGGCGAGCACGGCGGCGGCCATCGGCGTCGACATCAGCCCGTAGCCCACGCCGATCACCGCCAGCGGCCACCACACGGGCCCGTAGCCGTCGCCCGCTCCGGCCCGTAGCAGTGCGAGCGCGCCCGCCGCCTGCAGCGCGGCGCCCACGGCGATCGGCGCGAGCGGCCCGGTGCGTTCCAGGGCGCGGCCGATCAGCGGACCGGTGGCCACGAACGCCACGGTGAGCGGCAGCAGCCCCAGCCCCGACGCGAGCGCCGAAAGCCCCTGCGCATGCTGCAGGAACAGGCTGAGCAGGAACAGCAGGCCGATGGTCACGAAGCCCATGACCAGCGCGGCGAGGTTCGCGGCAGTGTAGGTGCGGTCGCGGAAGTACGCGGGCGGCAGCAGAGGATCGGTGCTGCGCCGCTCGGCCCGCACGAACAGGGCCGCGGCGAGGATCCCCGCGGCGGCCAGGGCGAGGGTGCCCGGGTTCGCCGCACCCCCGCGCCCCGCCTCGATGGCCGCCGCCGCGAGCAGCACCAGCGTGGCCGCGCCCAGGGCCTGACCGGGCAGATCGAGGCGGGCCGGGGCGCCGGAGGTCTGCGGGGCCTCTGCGGAGATCTGCCCGCTCCCGGCGGCGGACTGCGTACCCCCGCCGCGGCGCCACCCCAGCACAAGCAGCGACAGCGCCAGCACCGCCGCCACCACCGGAACGTTGACGGCGAACACCGCCCGCCAGCCGGCCGCCTGCACCAGCGCTCCGCCCAGCGTCGGGCCCACCACCAGCGCCGTTCCCGCCGACGCCGTCCACACCCCCACGGCCTGCGCCCGCTCGCGGGGGTCGGTGAAGGTGGCGGTGAGGATCGCGAGGGTGGCGGGCAACTCGATCGCCGCGCCCGCGCCCTGCAGCACGCGGAATCCGATGAGCACGCCGGCGCCGGGGGCCGCCGCGCACAGCGCCGACGCCGCCCCGAACACTGCCAGGCCGACGAGGTAGACGCGGGCGTGGCCGGTGCGGTCGCCCACGCGCCCGGCGGCGAGCAGCAGGCCCGCGACGGCGAGGTTGTACCCGTCCACCACCCATTGCAGCGCGGGGACGGACGCATGCAGCCCGGCGCCGATCGACGGCAGCGCGACGTTGACCACGGTGAGGTCGAGCTGCAGCAGGAACTGTCCGAGACACACGGCGGTGAGGATCGCTCCACGCCGCGTTGCGATTCTGCGCATGGCTTCACCGTGCGCCCGGAATGCTTCGGTGCCGGCCGCAGCGTCGCGTGGTTACCGTGGAATCGGGCGGGCCGCGGGTGGGCGGCCGACGATGCGGCGGGAGGCGCGATGGAGCGGAACGGTTCCCCGGCCGTCGCCGGGCACGTCGACATCTCGGCGCCCGCGCGCCTGTTCGCCGACCCGGCACGGTCGCGGCTGCTCATGGCGCTGGCAGACGGGCGCGCGCTGCCCGCGGGCCGGCTGGCCTCGGAGGCCGGGGTGGCGGCGTCGACGGCGTCGGGACACCTGGCGCTGCTGCTCGAGGCGGGCGCGCTGCGTGTGGAGCGGCAGGGACGGCACCGCTACTACCGGATCGCCGACCCGCGCATCGTGCGCCTCATCGAAGACCTCGCCGGGCTGGCGCCCACGGTGCCGGTGCGGTCGCTGCGCGAGGGCACCCGCGAGAACGCGCTGCGCCGGGCCAGGCTCTGCTACGACCACGTGGCCGGGCGGCTGGGCGTGGAGATGATGACGGGGCTCATCGCGGCGGGAGCGATCAGCGGCGGTGACGGCGCGCACCACCCGGAATCCGCGCCCACCGACCGGCTCTCCGCGCCCGGGCACGACGTCGACTACCGGCTCACCGACCGCGGCGAGGACGTCATGGCGGAGCTGGGCGTGGACGTGCCGGCGTTGCGCTGCGGGCGGCGGCCGCTGATCCGCTACTGCATCGACTGGACGGAACAGCGGCATCACCTGGCGGGGGCGCTGGGCGCGGCGGTGACGGCCGGGATGCTCGAGCGCGGATGGTTGCGGCGCACGCCGGTGCCCAGGGCGGTGCGGCTCACGGACCGGGG
>CAZDSL010000479.1:0-2218 GCA_964507655.1 uncultured Mycobacteriaceae bacterium
GGCCAGCGCGGCGAGCGTCGACGACCACGGCCGGCAGGGCGCGCCGTGCGCGGTCCGCTCGCGGCGCCGCGCGGGCAGCGCCGCCGCGAGCAGCAGCAACGGCAGCAGCGCGAGGCCCCCGAACAGGCCCAGGCGGTACCAGCGGTCGGTGGGGAAGCTCAGCGTCACCGTCGTCGCGTCGCCGGCCGGCACGATCCATCCCTGCTGCCAGCCGTCGACGGTGACGGCGCGCAGCGTGGTGCCGGCGCCGTCGCGGGCGTGCCAGCCGGGATTGACCGACTCGGGCACCACCAGCAGCCGGTCATGGTCGGCGGCGGGCAGGCGCAGCACGCGGTGATCGTCGTCCCACGCCTCCACGTCCGCCGGCGCCGCGGCCGCGCCCCCGGGGCCGGGGCCCGCCGCGTCGAGGCTCAGCGTGTCCACGGTGAACGCCCCGCCGGGCCGCACGTCCACGTCCACCGGCCCGGCCGCCGGCGCCACCGGGGTCGTCTCGCACGCCGTCGCCGCCACCGGGTCGCCGTCGCGCAGGGCGCGCGCCGGGGCCGTCACCGAGGTGCGCACCTGCCGCCCGGCCAGCGCCACTACGGGCCCGGCGTCGCAGCCCACCGTGACGGTGCGGTCGGGGTCGGGCGCCGTGCCGATGCGGCCCGACGCGCGCGGGCCGGTGAAGGCGGCGATCTCGGCGATGCCGGGCGCCGCGGTGGTGTGGTTGCCGAAGCCGCCGACGATCGGCACCGTCTGCCAGCCGGTCACCGACACCCGCACCGTGTCGGTGACGGCGGGGGTGAGCTCCACGACGCCGTCGGCGGGCACCGTGCGCTGCTGCGGCCCGGTGCCCAGGTCGACGGTGACGACGGTGGGGCGGGCCGGCACCGACGCGCCGTCCTCGCCCGCGGGGGCCGGCCGCGGCGGGGTGACGCGCAGGCTGGCGACGGTGTGCTCGCCGGGCAGGCGCAGGGTGAGCGTGGGCGACGAGGTGGCGTGCCGGGCCGCCGACTCGGCCGCGTACCAGCTGGTGGCCGGGTCGCCGTCGACGGCGGCGTGGGCGTCGCCGCGGGGATCGACGATGTCCGAGTCGGCCTCGGCCCGCACCCCGCCCGGCGGCGTGAGCAGCGCGTCGAGGTCGTCGCCGGGCCGCCCGCGCACGGTGAGGTCCACGGCGAGCGGCGCGTCGGTGGGCGCGTCGATGGTGCGGGTGAACGCCTGCGGCTCCTCCGCCGCGCCGCCCAGCGTCGTGTCGCACAGCACGCGTTCGCCCGCCGGGGCGCACTGCCGGCGGCCGGGGAACTCCTGGCCCAGGCTCCAGCGCTGCACCTGGGCGTCGGCGGGTGCGGGCGGCAGCACCACCCGGCGGCGGATGTCGAGCGGGCCGTCGGGGCCCGAGACGCGCACCTCGGCGAGCCCGAACTGCCGGCCCGCCGACCCGTCGGCCGTGCGCACCGCGGTGATCTTGAGCCAATGCGTGGTGCCCAGCGGGATCGGCACCGTCACCTCGGCGCCGGGCTCGGTGATCTCCGCGCCCATGGTGCCGCGCTCCGTCTGCACCTCGATGCCGGTGACGGGCGCCCCCACGGCCAGGCGGTCGGTGCGCAGCGTGACGGTGCCGGAGGCGAGCGGCTCGTCCAGGTCGAGCCGCATCCACTGGCCCACCGCGGAGTCGGCGCCGCTGCTGACCCAGCTGGTGGACTCGTCGCCGTCGAAGGCGGCCGCCGCCCCGCTGGAGGGGGTGACGCCGCCGAGCTGCGTGGCGTCGGCGGCGGAGCCGGAGGTGGTGACGGTGGCGCCCTGCCACACGCCCTCGGTGAGCCCGGCGCCGGGCACCGGGTAGTCGGGCACGGCGTTGGGGGTGCGGCGCGGGTCGGTGGCGGCGCGGATGCCCGACGTGCCGCCGTCGACCCGGCCGTAGTCCTGTTCGCGGTCGGTCGGCGTGTCGGTGACGGTGACGGCGCCGGTGGGCAGCCCGGCGGCCCGCGCGTCGGCGGCGAGCAGCACCGGGCCGGAGCCGGGGGCGACGCCCGGCCGGTGCAGCACCTCGGGCCCGCCGGCGACGACGGGCACCGAGGCGAGGTCGGCGGTGTACGGGGCGGGGCCCGCGGTGCCGTCGCCCACCCGGTAGATCTCGATGGCGGGGTACTCCTGGCGCAGGCCCGCGTCGAGGAGCTCGGTGCCGGGGCGATCCTCGGCGACGGCGCCGGCGTCGGGCTCGGGCGCCGGCCGC
>CAZDSL010000480.1:0-2216 GCA_964507655.1 uncultured Mycobacteriaceae bacterium
GCCTCGATCACCCCGGCGCGGTACTCGGCGATCAGCCCGAACCCCACGAACAGCGAGCCGAAGATGGCCAGCTGCACCAGGATGCCGGGCACGAACAGCTGGTAGGCGTTGCCGGTGCCGAGCTGCCCCGCAATGGGCTTGAGCAGCGGGCCGAACAACACCACGTAGAGGATCGGCTGCGACAGCCCGATGGCGACCCAGGCGGGGTTGCGCAGCGAGATACGCATCGACCGGCGGAAGATCAGCATCGTGTCGCGCAGCAGCGAGCTGCGCCCCACGGGGCCGGCCGGATCGACGGCCCCGTCCGCGCGGCCGTCGCGGTCCGTCGTCGTCATCGCCGCCCGCCTTCCGCGCCGGCCGGTTCTGCGGCGCCGCCGGCCTCCGCGCCGCCGTCCTCGCGCAGCGACCGCCCGGTGAGCGTGAGGAAGACGTCGTCGAGGCTGGGGCGGCGCGTCTCCAGCGACACCGGGGTGATGCCGGCGCCGTCGAGTTCGCGCACGAGCGCCATCAGCGCGGCACCGCCGTGCGGCACGCGCACCCGCACGCGGGGCCCGTCGACCACCGGCTCGTCGGCGCCGGCGAGGCCGCCCAGCAGCCCCGCCACCCGCGCCGTCTCGTCGGGACGCTCGAGTTCGACGTCGATGACGTCGCCTCCCACCTGCTCCTTGAGCGCGCCGGGCGTGCCCTCGGCCACGATCCTGCCGTTGTCGATGACGAGGATCCTGTCGCACAGGGCGTCGGCCTCGTCCATGTAGTGGGTGGTGAGGAAGACGGTGGTGCCGCGGCGGGTGCGCAGGCCCGCGATGTGCTCCCACAGGTTGGCGCGCGCCTGGGGGTCGAGCCCGGTGGTGGGCTCGTCGAGGAACACCAGGCCGGGCCGGTGCGCGAGCCCCATGGCGATGTCCAGGCGGCGCTTCTGCCCGCCCGACATGGCCTTGGGCTGGCGATCCCACAGCCCGCGCAGGTCGAGCGAGTCGAACAGCTCGCGCCCGTACTCGGTGGCCTGCGCCTTCCCGATGCCGTAGAGCATGGCGTGGTCGACCAGCTCCTCGCCCGCCCGCGCCTCGGGGTGCGCGGCGCCCGACTGCGGCACGTAGCCGATGCGCCGCCGCACGCCCACCGGATCGGCGCGCAGGTCGCAGCCGGCCACGGTGGCGGTGCCCGCGGACGGCTCGAGCAGGGTGGTGAGCATGCGCAGCGTCGTCGTCTTGCCCGCGCCGTTGGGGCCGAGGAAACCGACGATCTCGCCGGCGTCGACGTCGATGTCCACCCCGTCCACCGCGCGGACCTCGGTGCGCCGCTTGCGGAACGTCCGCGCTAGCCCGCGTGCGTGGATCATGCGCCGGTACCGCCCGCAGCGCGCAGGTGCGGCGCCCCGGCGTGGCCGGCGACGATCTCCGCCGCATCGAACCGCATGCGCGCGTGCGCGATGGTGCTGGTGAACAGCGCACGGTGTGGCAGGCCCAGGTAGCGCAGCTCGTCGGCCCACGGATGCGGTCCCAGCAGCAGGTGGCCGCCGCCGGGACGGGTGCGCGTGCCCGAGGCCGACAGCGTCCAGGGGATCTTGCGGGTGACGCCGTCGAGGTGCGAGTAGACGTCGATCGCCGACGAGACGCCCGCGCCGGGCACCGGGATGCCGCGCGACAGGCGCAGGTCGGCCACGAGGCCGCCGTCGAGCCGCACCACGCCGCGGTGCGAGGACCGGCCGCGGGTGAGCTCGATCTGCGACATCACCTTGGGGAACCCCCAGATGGTGCGGCCGGCCTCGAGCGTGAACTCCTCGGTGACGGGCAGCCGGTGCACGAAGACGCCCGCTCCCCCGGCGAGCAGCGCGCGGACGTCGCCGAACGCCCCCGCGGGGCCGCCGCCGGCCACGCCCCGCACCAGGAAGCCCACCCCGAACTCGCGGTATCGGTGCAGGTCGCCGTCGCGGTAGTCGATGAACATCAGCCCGCACACGGTGCGGCCGGGCGCCCACGGCAGGATGCGCAGCCCCGAGTAGTCGACCACGTGCTGCGCGCGCCCCGAGGGCACACCGAACGCGGCGACGTGCACCTCGGCATCGCGGATGTGCACCGGCAGCGTCACGGCCTCGCCCTGGATCGCGAACGTGGGGGTCACAATCTCGCCTCCTGTTCTCGCGCGCGGCGCGTCGTGCCCGCGGCACCCGGGCGCGTCCCGCACCACGCCGGATCATCGTACGTGTGATCCCCGAC
>CAZDSL010000481.1:0-2215 GCA_964507655.1 uncultured Mycobacteriaceae bacterium
GGCTCACGCTGCCGCGGGTGCGCGGCGGCGCCGTCACCACGTTCCCGCTGCCGCTGCGGGTCGAGGTGCCGGGGCAGGCGGCGGCCGCGGAGGGCGCCGGCGGTGCGGCCGCCGAGGGGGCCGGGGGGTCCGCGGATGGTTCCCCCGGCGGCTCCGCTGACAGCCCCGCTGCGGACTCGGCGGATGGTTCCGCGGGCGGCTCCGCGGATGGTTCCGCAGGCGGCTCCGCGGATGGCTCCGGCGCTGCCGACGGCGCCGATTCCGCGCGCGCCGACGGGCCGGGCGGCCGGCAGAGCGGGGTGCGGTCATGACGCGGCGCACGGGACGCATGGGGCGCACGGGGCGCGGCGCCGGCCTGCGGCGGGCCGGGGCCATCGCGGCGCTGTGCGCGCTGCTGGCGGGCGTGCTCGCGGGGTGCGCGCAGCTGCCGTCGTCGTCGTCGCCGCAGGCGCTGGGCACCGTGCAGCGCGACGCGGGCGCGGCCGACGTGCCCACGCCCACCCCGGGCAAGGAGCCCGACCTGCTGGTGCGCGACTTCCTCAAGGCCTCGAGCGAGCCCGGCGGGCGGCACTCGGCGGCGCGCAAGTTCCTCACCCCGGCGGCGGCCAAGTCGTGGGACGACACCACCAGCACCTCGATCATCGACAAGATCGACGTGTTCTTCGACAGCCGCAGCGCCGACGCGGCCACCCTGCTCATCAGCGCCGCCAAGGTGGGCCGGCTCGACGAGACGGGCTCGTTCCGCGCCGAGGAGGGCACCCTCGAGACCCGCGTGTCGATGGTGCGCACCGACGGCGAATGGCGCATCGACCAGCTGCCCGACGGCGTCATCATCGACCGCTCGCAGTTCCTCAACAGCTACCACCAGGTGCAGCTGTACTTCCTCAACCCGGCCGGCACCACCGTCGTCTCCGATCCGCGATGGCTGTCGCTGCGGGCCGAGGAGCTCGCCTCGCAGCTGATCTCGATGCTCATCGACGGCCCCAACGCGCTGCTGGCCGGCTCGGTGACGACGCGCTTCGGGCCCGACGTGCACCTGCGCAGCACTCTGACCAAGCTCGACGGGCGCGACAGCGACGTGGGCGTGGGCATCGGCGGCGTGAAGATGGACTTCCAGGGCATCGGCGGGCTCGGCGCGCGCGAGCGGCAGCAGTTCGCCGCGCAGATCGTCTGGACCCTCTCGTCGGCGGGCATCACCGGGCCGTACCAGATCCTCGCGGACGGCGCGCCGCTCGATCCGGCGCACGCCGACGGCTACACCACCGACGCGGTGGCCTCGTTCGACCCCGAGGCCGGCGTCACCGACCTCGCGCTGCACGCGATCAAGGGCGGGGCCCTGGTGGCGATGAGCGACTCGGGCGCCGTGCCGGTGCCCGGCCCGCTCGGCACGGCCACCGACCTGATCAGCGCGGCCCTGGCGCGTGACGGGCGGCACGTGGCCGCCGTGCGCCGCACCGGCCAGTCCGGCCCCGGCGCCGAGCTGGAGGTGGGCGAGTACGGCGGGGTCCCCGCGGTGGCCGCCGCGGGGCCGTCGATGTCCGAGCCCACCTGGGCGCCCGACGGCTCGGTGTGGGTGGCCGTCGGCGGCGATTCGGTGCAGCGGATCACCGCCGGGCAGAACGGGGCGCCCTCAGCGGCGCAGGTCGACATCGCCGACATCGCCAAGATCGGCGGCCGGATCACCGCGCTGCGGCTCTCCCGCGACGGCGTGCGGGCGGCGCTCATCGTCGACGGCCGCGTC
Source organism: uncultured Mycobacteriaceae bacterium (assembly GCA_964507655.1). GTDB lineage: Bacteria > Actinomycetota > Actinomycetes > Mycobacteriales > Mycobacteriaceae > Tomitella. Next base: position 1,742 of record CAZDSL010000481.1, read on the forward strand.
TTCGTCGCCTACGTGACGCCGCGGGCCGACGGCTCCTACGCCCTCACCTCGCCTCGCGCGGTGGGCGCGTCGCTGGGCGGCGACGCCGTCGCGGTCGACTGGAGCGGCAGCCAGGACATCGGCATCGTCCGCGCGGCCGACGACGCGCCGCCGGTGATCATGTCGTTCGACGGCTTCACGGTGCACTCGATGACCACCCGCAACCTCGCCCCGCCGCTCACCGGCATCCAGATCACCCCCGACGCGGTGTACGTGGTCGACAGCCGCGGCGTCATGCGCCGCTCGCGCGATGCGGGCGAGGATGCGCAGTACTGGCGCGAGGTGCCGGGCCTGATGGGCCCCGACCGCACGCCGGTGACGCCCGGCTGACGCGCGCCGGCGCCCCGATGTCGTACCCCTCGTGCACGATGCGGGCATGGGGGAGCGGCGGGAGCGGGACTTGTACGGGCGGGACGTGTGCGAGCAGGACTGGCA
>CAZDSL010000482.1:0-2214 GCA_964507655.1 uncultured Mycobacteriaceae bacterium
TCTGCGCCTCCGGCACCTGCTCCCCGGTTTCCGCGTCGTACCAGCCGGCCTGGGGACTCTCCTCCCAGGTGACCAGGCCGGTGCTCCAGGCCAGCTCCAGCACGCCGGCCGCGGACAGCTCCTCGTCGACCTCCATCTCGAAGCGGGTGCGCGCCGACCCGTAGGGCCCCAGCTCGCCCGCACCGACGATGACCACGAGGTCCTCGGGCACCGCGGTCACCTCCGGCCACGCCGGCGCGGTGGTGTGCAGCCGCATCTCCGGCGGGCACGGCAGCGCGTCGATCGTGGCCTGCACGCCGGCCGGGGAGTCCGCCGACTCCACGTCGTCCTCGGCCTCGCCGGGGCCCGCGGCGTCCTGGGTGCCGGCCAGCGCGGCCAGGTCCAGGTCGACCTCGCCGAGGCCGCCGGTGAGATCCAGCGTCTGCGGAGTCGCACCGGCACGCCGGCGCGCCTCCTGCGTGGCGGCGCCCAGCAGCTCCACCGCGATCTCGTCGGGCGCCCAGGTGCGCACGCCCTCGGCCTCGACCTGCGCGACCAGCGGGTCGTTGCCGCCCATCAGCCCGGTGCCCCGCACCCAGCCGATGATCGCGTGCACCAGCGTCACGCGCTCGCCCCAGCCGCGCTCGGCATGCCAGCGGTTGACCAGCGCGTCGAGCGACGCTTTGGACTCGCCGTAGGCGCCGTCCCCGCCGAACGTGCCGCGGTTGGGCGAGCCCGGCAGCACCACGTGCAGCCGCGAGGCGATGTCGTGGTCGGCGCCGAGCCCGGAGAGCCCGGCGACGAGCCGCTCGACCGCCCACAGCAGCACGCGCATCTGCAGCTCGGACTTGGCGCCGGCGTCACGCAGGTCGCCCACCACGCGCGGCGCGGCGAAGGGGAACAACAGCGTCGGCGTCATCGGTTCCTTGACGACGGTCGATGTGCCGCCGGCCGACTCGGTCTGCTCGGTGCCGATCCACTCGACCAGCGCGTCCACGTCGGAGAACGACGCCATGTTGGCGGGCACCACCCACAGCGCCGCGCCCTCGCGGGCGTTGTCGCGGTAGAGCCCGCGGAAGTAGGCCAGCTTCTTCTGCGTCAGCGCCGAGGTGGTGGCCACCACGGTGGCGCCGCCGGCGAGCAGTTCGGCGACCACGGCCCCGGCGATCGAGCCCTTGCCGGCACCGGTGACGACGGCGACCTCCCCGGCGAACTCGCCTTCGCCGTCGCCGGTGCGGGGCGCAGCGGCGATGGCGGCGTACTCGGCGGCGAGCGCGCCACGGCCCTCCCGTTCGGCGCGCCGGCGCCACCAGTCCGCGTGCGCCGCCACGGCCGTGTCGACGGTGGCGTAGCCGTCCGCGAGCCGCCCGCGTCGCCCGGGCGCCGCCAACCACATGCGCGCCAGGTCCTCGCGGGCGCTGGCCCAGCGGTCGTCCAGCAGCACGGCCTTGCGCGCGTCGAATGCGGGCGCCACCTGCCGTGCCCAGTCGGAGCCGAGCTCGTCGGAGACCAGGTCCGCCAGCCGCGTCTCGGACTGTTCGGCCCCGGCCAGGCCGTCGGCGGCCGCCTCGGAGATGCCGAGCTGCTCGAGGATGGTGCGGGCCGTCTCGGCGAGGACGCCGGCCGGGCCGGTGACCTTCTCGGCGAACTCGCCTAGCGCGGCCGAGTCGACCACACCGCCGCCCGCGGCGGCCGCCGGCTTGGTCACCGCGACGCCGCGGGCCTCGCCCACGGCGAGCACGGCCGCGTCGATCAGGGCGTCCGCGGCGCCGCCGTCGGTGACGGGCCCGTCGGCAAGCCCGCCGAGGTCCCCGCCCCGCACCGAGGAACCGTCACGGGTGCCCAGCGCCAGCATCGCGGTCACGTGATCCGCCCAGCCCTGGCCCAGCTCCCACTCACCGCGCACGCGCTCGCCCACGTAGGCGGGCCGCTTGCCGGAGGGGCCGAACACGCGCCGCAGCTGGTCGCCGATGGCGTCGGTGAGCACCGGGCCGAACGGCTTGTAGGTGCGCGCCAGCCCCACCACGGTGGTTTCGAGCTGGGGCATGGCGGCCTCGGCCGCGCCGTCGATGGCGCCCAGGTTGAGCTCGGCGCCCAGGTCCACCAGCAGCTGGTTGCGGCGCGAGGAGGCGCCGTCGGTGAGCCCCTCGATGGTGTCGGCGGGGGTCATCTGGTCGGCGCGCAGCTTGGTCCACAGCGCGATGAGCGTGCGGGTGGCGTCGCCGGCGGTGAACG
>CAZDSL010000483.1:0-2208 GCA_964507655.1 uncultured Mycobacteriaceae bacterium
CGCCCGCCGACTTCGCGCAGCCGGGCGCGCCGATGCGCGCGGTGATCCGGGTCCACGGCGAGGCGGGGTCGGCGACGAGGCCGGTGGCGGTGAGGCGGGCGAGCGCGGCGGACGCCTGCCCCGCCCGCGCGGCCCCGGGCACGATCACTATGCCCCGCCACGGGGTGACGACCACGGTGCCGGCGCGGCCGGCCGCGGCGGCGACGGCCTCGCTCTGCGCGGGGTCGAGCACGCCCAGCGGCGCGAGCACAGACACGGCGCCGCCGGGCCGGGTGTCGTACGGCAGCACGCCGTAGGGCATCGGCGGCGCGGCGGGGAACCGGGCGGCCGGTGCGCGCGGCGGGGATGCGGGCCCACGACCCCGCTCGGCCAGACCCCGCTCGGCCAGACCCCGCTCGGCCAGCTCGCGCCCGCGCCCGGGGAGCTCGCGCACGCGCCACCGCCCGTCCGCCGCCGCGAGGAACCGCCGTGCCGACTCCGTGAGCGCGGCGGCGGCGTCGGCCAGAGGGACCTCGCCGCAGTCGGTCTCGCCGACGACGATGCGCGCGGTGCGGGGGCCGGTGGCGAAGGCCAGCACGTCGCAGCCGAGCGCCGCGATGTCGCCGCGCCCGTCGTCGAGCCCGAACAGGAACCGCCCGGGCAGCTCGGCGAGCGCGGGATCGGCGCACACGGCGGAGTCGAGGGCGGCCGCCACGGGGGCCACGTCGGCGCGCCCGCCGGCGACGCCCGACAGCGGCGAGGCGACGATGTTGCGCACCCGTTCGTGCGCGGGCGAGGGCAGCAGGCCGGCCGTGCGCAGCGCCGTCACCACGGGCGCCGCGATGGCCCCGTCCGCCCCGGTCGGCAGCGCGCGGAGCTGCACGTTCGCCCGGGATGTCAGGTGGATATCGCCGTCTCCGAATTCGCACGCGACTCTTCGCACAGCGGCGAAAGCAGACGCCGTGAGCCGCCCTCCGGGGGCGCGCAGCCGCACCAGCGCGCCGTCGTCGGCGCGGTGCGGCCGGAGCACTCCGGGGCAGCGGTCGGCCCCGGCGGGGACGCCGCCGGGACGTGCGGGGGTGGGGATCACCGGCACATAGTGGCACAGCCCGGGTGTGTGGGCCGGGCCGCACATCCGGCCGTCCCGCACCGGCCCGCCGGGTCCGCCGGGCGGCGTGGGCTACGCTCACAGCTGCCGTGGTGAACGGGAAGCCGGTGCGAATCCGGCGCGGCCCTCGCCACTGTCATCGGGGAGTTCCCCGGGCACACCCGCCGCCGGTGCACGCGCCGGCCGGAGGGGGCCACTGGGCGCGCACAGCGCCCGGGAAGGCCGCCCGCGGAGCAGCGATCCGTCAGCCAGGAGACCGGCCACGGCATGTTGTCCACGAGGGTTTTGGAGTAACGACATGTCCTGGCGGTTGCCATGACGCGGATTGCGCTGCTGTCCACGTCCGATACCGATCTGCTGTCCGCGCGCGCCTCCGGCGCCGACTACGCGCTGGGCAATCCGGCGCGCCTCGACGTGGCCGGCGCGGGCCCCGGCTCGCTCGCGGCGCTGCTCGCCGGCGCCGACATCGCCGTGGTGCGCATCCTCGGCTCGGCCCGGTCGTGGCAGGACGGGCTCGACGCCGTGCTGGCCGCCGGCGTGCCGGTGGTGGTGCTCGGCGGCGAGCAGACCCCCGACGCCGAGCTGATGGGCCACTCCACCGTGCCCGCGGGCACCGCCGCGGAGGCGCACCGCTACCTGGCGTTCGGCGGCCCCGGGAACCTGGCACAGCTGCACGCGTTCCTCGCCGACACGCTGCTGCTCACCGGCGAGGGCTTCGCGCCGCCCGCCGAGACGCCGCAGTGGGGCGTGGCGGAGCGCGGGCCCGCGGGACCCGGCCCGCGCGTGGGCATCCTGTACTACCGGGCGCACCACACCAGCGGCAACCGGGCGTTCGTCGACGATCTCGCCGCCGCCGTCGAGGCCGCCGGCGCGGTGGCGGTGCCGGTGTTCTGCGCGTCGCTGCGCACCCCGCCGGCCGACCTGCTCGCCGAGCTCGCCACCCTGGACGCGCTGGTGGTGACGGTGCTCGCCGCGGGCGGCACCCGCCCGGCGCACGCGCAGGCGGGCGGCGACGACGAATCCTGGAACGTCGACGACCTCGCTGCCCTGGACATCCCGGTGCTGCAGGCGCTGTGCCTGACGTGGGACCGCGCGGCGTGGGAGTCGTCCGACGACGGCGT
>CAZDSL010000484.1:0-2205 GCA_964507655.1 uncultured Mycobacteriaceae bacterium
GCGAGGAGTTCGGCTTCTTCGTGATCCTGCTGGCGGTGGCGGGCAACGAGACCACGCGCAACGCCATCAGCCACGGCATCCACGCGTTCATGGAGAACCCGGAGCAGTGGAAGCTGTGGTGCGAGGAGCGCCCCAAGACGATGGCCGACGAGATCGTCCGCTGGGCCACGCCGGTCACGGTGTTCCAGCGCACGGCCACCTGCGACACCGAGCTGGGCGGCCAGCAGATCAAGAAGGGCGACCGCGTCGCCATGTTCTACATCTCCGGCAACCGCGACGAGGAGGTGTTCGAGAACCCGTACACCTTCGACATCACCCGCGATCCCAACCCGCACCTGGGCTTCGGCGGCACCGGCGCGCACTTCTGCATCGGCACCCACCTGGCCCGCCTGGAGATCGAGCTGATCTTCAACGCCATCGCCGACGTGATGCCGGACATCACCAAGCTGGGCGAGCCGCAGCGCCTCGCCTCCGGCTGGCTCAACGGCATCAAGGAGTTCGAGGTGGACTTCACGGGCAAGTGCCCGGTCGCGCACTGAGCGGCCACGTTCTCGAGGGGTGATGAGGGGCCCCGGCGGTCATCCGGCCGCCGGGGCCCCTCGTCGTCGGCGCCCGCGCGGGGGCGTCACTCGCCGGTGCCGCGGGCCCAGGCGTCGTTGGTGCTCAGCGCCGCGAGCAGCGAGCGCACCGCCATCGCCCGCCGGTGCGCGTGCCCGGTGAGCGCGTCGAAGGCGCATTCCGGGTCGGCGGGCGGGCCCAGGTGGGTGCAGCCGCGGGGGCACTCGTCGGCCGCGGCGTCGAGGTCGGTGAACGCGCCGACCACGTCGTCGGGCGAAATGTGGGCGAGGCCGAACGAGCGGATGCCCGGGGTGTCGACCACCCAGCCGCCGCCCGGCAGGGGCAGCGCCACCGACTGCGTGGACGTGTGCCGCCCCTTCCCGACCCCCGAGACCACGCCGGTGGCGCGGTCGGCGTCGGGCACCAGGCGGTTGACCAGCGTCGACTTGCCCACTCCCGAGTGGCCCAGCAGCACCGAGACGGTGCCGGCGAGGATCTCGCGCACCGGCTCGAGCGGGTCGTCGCGCCCGGCGAGCACGACGGGCACGTCCAGGTCGGCGAAGGCGGCCGCGAACTCGGCCGGGTCGGCCAGGTCGGATTTGGTCAGGCACAGCACCGGGTCGACGCCCCCGACGTACGCCGCGACGAGGGCGCGCTCGACGAAGCCGGTGCGCGGGGGAGGATCGGCCAGGGCGGTGACGATGAGCAGCCGCCGCGCGTTGGCGACGACGATGCGCTCGTAGGGGTCCGTGTCGTCGGCGGTGCGGCGCAGCACGGTGGTGCGCTCGGCGACGCGGACGATGCGGGCGAGCGTGTCGGGCCGGCCGGACAGGTCGCCCACCACGTCCACCGTGTCGCCCACGACCACCGGGGTGCGCCCCAGCTCGCGGGCGCGCATGGCGACCACGCGGCGCTCCGGGTCGCCGCCCAGGGCGCAGCCCCAGCGGCCCCGGTCCTTGGACACGACCATCGCGGCGACGGCGTCGCCGTGCTCGGGGCGCGTCTTGGTGCGCGGGCGCGAGCCGCGCGACGGGCGCACGCGCACGTCGGATTCGTCGTAGTCCCCGGCCCTGCGCGGGCGGCGCGCGGCGCTCAGGAGCCCGCCCCCTCGGCGGGGCCCAGCATCCGCGTCCACATGCCGGGGAAGTCGGGGAGCGTCTTGCCGGTGGTGCCGATGTCCTCCACCTTCAGCCCGTCCACCCGCAGGCCGAGGATGGCGCCCGCGGTGGCCATGCGGTGGTCGGCGTACGAGTGCCAGGTGCCGGCGTGCAGCGGCGCGGGCCGCACGTCCAGCCCGTCGTCCTGTTCGCGGACGTCGCCGCCGAGCGCGGTGATCTCGGCGGTGAGCGCGGCGAGCCGGTCGGTCTCGTGCCCGCGCAGGTGCCCGATGCCGGTGAGCCGCGACGGGCCGTCGGCCAGCGCCGCGAGCGCGGCGACGGTGGGGGCGAGTTCACCGGTGGCGCGCAGGTCGACGTCGATGCCGCGGAGGGCGCGCGGGCCGCGCACGGTGAGCACGTCGTCGGCCCACTCCACCGTGCACCCCATGCGCTGCAGGATCTCGCGGATGGCGTTGCCGGCCTGGGTGGTCGTGCGGGGCCAGTGCGGCACCGACACCCGCCCGCCGGTGACGGCGGCGGCCGCGAGGAA
>CAZDSL010000485.1:0-2201 GCA_964507655.1 uncultured Mycobacteriaceae bacterium
GTCGCACCTGCACGAGTTCGCCTACGGGTGCACCGGCGAGGAGAACGCGGACGGGCCGGCCGCCCACCCGCAGGACCCGTCCCGCATCACCGGCGGCTCGTCGTCGGGATCCGCGGCGCTCGTGGCCCGCCGCGTGGTGCCGCTGGCCGTGGGCACCGACACCGGCTGCAGCGTGCGCGCCCCCGCGGCGCTGTGCGGGGTGACGGGGTTCAAGCCCGGCTACGGCGCGCTGCCCGCCGAGGGCGCCTTCCCGCTGTCGACGACGCTCGACCACGTGGGGCTCATCACCGCCGACGCCGTGGACGCCGGGCTCGCCTGGGGCGCCGTGCCCGGCGTCGCGCGCACCCCGTGGCCGGTGGCGGGGCTGCGGGTGGGGCGGCTGCGCGGACCGCTGTTCGAGGCGCACGACCCGGCCGTCGCCCGCGCCGTCGACGACGCCTGCGCCGCCCTCGCCGACGCCGGCGTGCAGGTGGTGGACACGGAGCTTCCGCACGGCGAGGAGCTGTCGGCCACGTACCCCGTCATCGTCGGCTCGGAGGCGTACGAGACCCACACCGACCCGCACACCGGCCTGCCCGCCGGCGCCCTCGACCGGTACACCCCCGGAGTGGCCGGGCGGCTGCGGGCGCAGGCCGGGCGGCCCGCCGTCGACTACCTGCGCGCACTGCGCGGCATGCACCGGATGCGCGACGAGGCGCTGCACGTCCTGCGCCGCGAGCGGGGGCTGGCGGGGCTCGTCTGCGCCACCACGCCGATCCGGGCCACGCCGATCGGGCAGGAGACGACGACGGCCGAGGCCGGGCGGGCGGGGCTGCCGGTGCGCGCCGAGATCCTGCGGCTGTGCATCCCCTTCAACACGCTCGGCATCCCGGCCGTCTCGGTGCCTGCGCCCGACGTGCCCGGGCTGCCCGCCGGGGTGCAGCTGGCCGGGCTCGGCGTGCCGCCCGGGGGCGAGCGGATCCCCGGCACGCACCCGGCCGAGGCGATCGCGCTGGGGCTGGCGCTGGCCGCGGGGCTCTGACGGCTACCGCTCCGGCGGCTCCGGCTGCTCCGGCTGCTCCGGCTGCTCCGGCGGATAGGTGATGGTGAGGCCGTCGACCACGGCGAAGCTCGTCAGCGTGTGCGGCTTGGCCTGGGTGGGGCTCATGATGTCGAGCACCGTGTCGCCGCGCACCAACAGTGCGTCGCCGATCAGCGAGCGGTGGCAGCGCCACGGCACCGCCTCGGCGCACATCACCGCGGTGGGCGACGCGGCCGCGATCTCCCGGAGATGGTCGATGCCGCGCGCGAACGCCTCCGTCTGCATGTAGTCGGCGTAGCCGCGGAACGAGGCGTTGCGCCAGCCGCCGTTCACCGAATCCCTGGTGGTGTGCCGCAGCCCGCCCAGCTCCTCGAGCCGCAGGTAGTGCAGCCCCGCCTCCTCGAGCGTGGCGCGCAGGGCGTCCTCGGCGAACTGCGGGTTGTGGCGCGACTTGGCGATGGTGCGCACGTCGGCGATCGTCTCCACGCCGTGCGCCCGCAGCAGCGTCACGAACTCGCCGGACGGATGCGTGGAGTGCCCCACGGTGAAGACGGTGAGGCCCGGGCCGGCACCGGCCTCACCCCCGCCGCGATCCGCTGCCATGGCTCCACCCTATCGCCGCCGCACGTGACGACCGTCGCATCCGCTCGCCGCGACACCCCGACCGGCGTCTCTTAGGGTATGGACGATCGTCCGATGCACCCGCATCGGCGTATTGGGAGGGAAAACCATGAAATTCACGCGCACAGCTCGCGCTGCCGCGGCCACGATCCTCGCGGCCGGGGCGCTCGCCGCGGGCACCGGCGGCACCGCCGCCGCCGCGCCGCACCACGCTCTGCAGGCCTACGGGGTCATGGGCGACGACATCTGGACCACGAGCGACAACCAGGCCTGCAGCGGCACCATCAATGTCTACAACGAGGTCGACGAGGCGCGGCCCGGCAACCTGCGGGTGTGGCTCACCCCGAGTCCGAGCCTGACCGGTGAGCACTGCGCCACCTCGGTCAAGATCGGCATCATGAACGGGATCTTCCCCTTCAGCCACGAATGGTGGGTGCGCGTCACCGGGCGCACCTACATCGATGTGCTCTCCGGCACCGGGGTCTCGATGATGAGCGCGACGACCCACCTGCCCAGCAAGGGCATCAGCCACTACATCTGGACTCCGTAGTCCGCGGCG
>CAZDSL010000486.1:0-2196 GCA_964507655.1 uncultured Mycobacteriaceae bacterium
GCGCGCTCGAGCACCGCGGGGTGCAGCTCGCCCGCGTGGCCCACCACGGCGCCGCCCCCCGTCTGCCGCGCGCAGCGGCCGGGGTGCCACGGCAGGTGCTGCGCCGCGCCGATCTCCGGCTCGACGCCCGCGGTGCGGGCGATGAGCCGCGCCGCCTCGATGGCGTCGGCGGCGTCGGCCCGGCGGCCCTCGCCCCACGTGCCGCGCGGCTCGCGCAGGCCGGTGAGCACCGCCGCCACGTGCACGGGCTGATGCGGCAGCGACGCGCGCAGCGCCGCCACCTGCTCGTCGGTGGGGCGGCGGTCGACGGCGAGCGCCGGCATGGGCCGGGTGCCCGCGTGCGGCTGCACCACCTGGGCGATCGAGAACAGCGACAGGTCACGCTGCCCGCGGGCGACGTTGCGCGCCACGATCTCCAGCAGGCCCGGCAGCAGCGTCGTGGCCAGCTCGGGGCGGTCGGCCTCGAGCGGGTTGAGCACGCGGGTGGTCACCCGGCGCGGGTCGTCGGCGTCGAGCCCCCACACGTCGAACACGGCGGCGGGCAGGAACGGCGTGGGCAGCACCTCGATGTACCCGCCGTGCGCGAGCGCGCGGCCCACCGCGCGGCGGCGGCGCTGGGCGGCGGTGAGCCCGCGGCCCGGCGGGGTGGCCGGCACGATCGACGGGATCTTCTCGAGCCCCTCGAGCCGCAGCACCTCCTCGACGAGGTCGGCCGGGCGGGTCAGGTCGGGGCGCCACGTGGGCGGCGTGACGGTGAGGGCGCCGGGCCCGCCCTCGACGGCGCAGCCCACCTGGCGCAGGCGGCGGGCGGCGGCCCCGTCGGCGTAGCCCGTGCCCGCCACCCGCTCGGGAAGCCCGGCGTCGAATGCGATCGGGGCGACGGCGGGCACCCCGCCCTCGTCCGTGAGCCCCGGCAGCACCCGCCCGCCGGCGATCGCGACGAGCAGCGCGGCGGCGCGGTCGAGGGCCGCGCGGGCGACGGCCGGGTCGACGTTGCGCTCGAAGCGCCGGCTCGCCTCGCTGGGCAGCTTGTGCCGGCGGGCCGTCTTGAACACGGCGAGCGGATCCCACGTCGCCGCCTCCAGCAGGATGCGGGTGGAGGTGCCGCGCACCTCGGTCGACGCGCCGCCCATCACGCCGGCCAGCGACACGGGGCCGGAGTCGTCGCAGATCACCACGTCCTCCGGGTCGAGCGCGCGCTCCGCGTCGTCGAGCGTGGTGAGGGTCTCGCCCGCCCGCGCGCGCCGCACCACCAGCGGGCCCCGCACGGCGTCGGCGTCGAACGCGTGCAGCGGCTGCCCCAGCTCGAGCATCACGTAGTTGGTGACGTCCACCGCCGGCGAGATGGGGCGCACGCCCGCCAGCAGCAGCCGGCGGCGCAGCCACCACGGCGACACGGCCGCAGGGTCGACGCCCTCCACCTCGCGCAGGGCGAACCGCAGGGCGCCCGACTCGGCGCGCAGGTCCACCGGGTGCCCCGGCCCCTCGGCGGGCAGCGGCGGCACGTCGGCCGGATCGGCGAAGTCGAGGTCGTAACCGCAGGCCAGCTCGCGGGCCAGGCCGCGCACGCTGAGGCAGTAGCCGCGGTCGGGCGTCACGTTGAGCTCGAAGACCGTGTCGTCCAGCCCCAGCAGCGGCAGGGCGTCGTCGCCGGGCGTGCCGGCACCGGGCTCGAGCACCAGGATGCCCGAGTGGTCGTCGCCCACGCCCAGTTCGGAGGGCGAGCAGATCATGCCGTCGGAGATCTGGCCGTACGTCTTGCGCGAGGCGATGGCGAAGCCGCCGGGCAGCACGGCCCCCGGCAGCGCGACCACCACCAGGTCGCCCTCCGCGAAGTTGCGCGCCCCGCACACGATGCTGCGCGGCGCGTCCTCGCCCACCTCCACCTGGCAGTGCCGGATCGGCTTCTTGAAGCCCTCGAGCTCGACGATCGTCGCGACCCGTCCGATCACCAGCGGCCCCTGCACCGGCTCGAAGCCGGCGGCCTCCTCCACCTCCAGTCCGACGCGCACGAACCCGGCGTCGAGCTCCTCGGGGGTGACCTCCCACCCGGGGGTGGTTCGCTGCAGGACCTCGGTGACCCAGGATTGCGCTACTCGCACGGTGCTCTGCTCTTTCCGATCGTCTCGTGATGGTGGTGTGCTGCGGCGGGCCCGCTCAGACCTCGACGCCGAACGGCAGCGTGAAGCGGGCGTC
>CAZDSL010000487.1:0-2183 GCA_964507655.1 uncultured Mycobacteriaceae bacterium
GCGGAACTGCTTGTACTTGCCGGCGCTGCGGGCGCTGAGCATCGCGAAGTGCTCGGGCGCGAACGACGGGATGGGTGCGAACTCGACCGGCGGCGCCACGTACAGCGTGTGGCCGGGGGCGAGGGCGTTGGCGTTGACGAGGCCGACGATGTCGCCGGGGTACGCGTTCTCCACGGTGGAACGGTCGCGGCCGAACACCGTCAGCGCGTACTTGGTGGCGAACGGCCGGCCCGTCTGCGCGTGGGTGACCACCATGCCGCGCTCGAACATGCCGGACACCACGCGCATGAACGCCAGCCTGTCGCGGTGCGCGGTGTCCATGCCGGCCTGCACCTTGAACACGACCGCGCTGAACGGGTCGGTCACCGTGCGCGGGGTGCCGTCGACGCCGTCGCGGGGGCCGGGCGACGGGGCGTGCGCGACGAGCGTGTCGAGGATCTGGCGCACGCCGAAGTTGAGCATGGCCGAGGCGAAGATCACCGGCGACGTCTGCCCGGCGAGATACATGTCCTGATCGTGGTCGGCGCCCGTCTCCGAGAGCAGCTCGCTCTCCTCGCACGCCGTCTCCCAGGCGTCGCCTTCGCGCGCGGCCGCGGCCGCGGCATCGAGGTGCTCCTCGGGGGCCACGGTGGCTCCGCCGGCGGTGCGGGTGAACCGGATGTAGGCCGAGTCGGAGCGCCGGAGCAGGCCACGGAAGTCGCCGGCCACGCCCACCGGCCAGTACAGGGGGGTGGGGATGAGGCCGATGCGCTCCTCGATCTCGTCCAGCAGCTCCAGCGGGGAGCGGCCGGGCCGGTCCCACTTGTTGATCACGGTGATGACGGGGATGCCGCGGTGCCTGCACACCTGGAACAGCTTGAGCGTCTGCGGCTCGAGGCCCTTGCCGGCGTCGATGAGCATCACGGCGGCGTCGACGGCCGTGAGCACGCGGTAGGTGTCCTCGGAGAAGTCGGAGTGGCCGGGGGTGTCGACCAGGTTGACCACGTGGTCGTCGTAGGTGAACTGCAGGGCGGTGGAGCTGACCGAGATGCCGCGCGCCTTCTCCATCTCCATCCAGTCGGACACCGTCGACTTGCGGCCCGACTTGCCGTGCACGGCGCCGGCCTCGGAGATCACCCGCGCGTGCAGGGCGAGCGCCTCGGTGAGCGTCGACTTGCCGGCGTCGGGGTGCGAGATCACGGCGAAGGTGCGCCGCCGCCCGGCCTCGTGGGCCAGGCCGCCGGACGGGCCGTCGGATCGGGCGCCGCCACCCGCCGCGGCGGTATCGGTGCTGATGGCCGACGGGGAATCGGTGGTCACCGGGGATCCTTCCGGGATGGGGGCGGGGCAACGGCGCGGGTGCGGCCGATCGTCCAGGGTACTCGGGCGGGCGGCGCGCGCGGCCGTCACCTGCCGTGCAGGGAGTTCTGCGTGTGTTCCAGGCCGCGCTGGGCCAGCAGCTCGGCGGCGTCCGCGGCCTCCTCGCACAGCACGCCCAGCTCCTTGCGCTCGGCCGCGGAGAACGGCTTGAGCACGTAGGAGGCGGGGTCCATGCGGCCGGGCGGGCGGCCGATGCCCACACGCACGCGCAGGTAGTCGCGCGTGCCCACCGCAGAGGTCACCGAGCGCAGCCCGTTGTGGCCGCCCTCGCCGCCGCCGCGCTTGACCCGCAGCGTCCCGAAGTCCAGGTCGAGCTCGTCGTGCACCACGATCAGCCGCTCGGGGGGCACCGAGAAGAAGGCGGCGGCCGCCGCGACCTGGCGGCCCGAGACGTTCATGTAGGCACGCGGCTTGACGACGGTGACGGGGCGCCCCGCCAGCCGGCCCTGCGCCAGGGAGGCGCCGCTGCGCTTGTGCACGGAGAACCGGGCGCTCATGCGCGCGGCGAGCACGTCGGCCACCATGGCGCCGATGTTGTGCCGGGTGCGCTCGTATTCGGGGCCCGGATTGCCGAGCCCGGCGATCACCAGGGGCCGGACGTCGGGCCCCTCCGCTGCGTCTCCGGCCTGCTCAGTCACGCCGACCATCATCGCATCCCCGCCCGGGCGGCCCGGCCGGGGACCGGGCGGTGTGGGCGGTGGGGCGGCGTGTGCGGTGGTGCGTACGACGACGGCGGCGGCGCGCGGCCCCCGGCCGGGGGCGCGCGCCCCCCCCCGGCGGCCGGCCCACACCGACACGGAGGCCGCCCCGGCCGCCGCGCCCGC
>CAZDSL010000488.1:0-2182 GCA_964507655.1 uncultured Mycobacteriaceae bacterium
CAGTCGCCGTCGAACTGGTGACAGGCCTGCCGATCGGTGCGCGCACATTGCCGGCCCGGCGGCCGCCGACGGGCGCCGCCGCGGTGGGCGGGCGCGAGCGGCCGGATGCGCGGGGCTCGACGCGCGGGAACGCCGGGCGAGCGGGCCCGCTGGGGGCGCGTGCGCCGGTGCTCCGGAGCGCGGGAGCCGAATGCGCGACTGCCGGGCCGCGCCGACATTCAGGTCGACGCCCGTCCAGTCTACCGGTACAGCGCCGGCGGCGGGGCGGGCATGGCGACGGCGCTATTGTGCACACCATGACGAACCCCGCGCAGAGGCAGGCACAGGAGGCGGATCCGATCCCCGCCGCAGGCGCGCAGACGCCGGGCGCGTCGCCGGTCAGCGCCGACCATCCCGGCGTCGACGAGCTCTACGGCCTGCTCGCGTACGGGCAGCTGTCGGCCTTCTACCGGCTCACCTCCGACGCCGCCGCCATGGCGCCGACGCTGCGCGGCAAGGTGGCCATGGCGCGGCTGGCGGCCACCGACCACGAGCACTTCGAGCTGCTCAGCGGCGCGCTGGCCGACCGCGGGCGCGACGTCTACGAGGCGATGGCGCCCTACGTGCAGACGATCGAGCAGTTCCACGCGTCCACCACGCCGTCGTCGTGGCTCGAGTCGCTGGTGAAGGCGTACATCGGCGACGGTCTCGCCTCCGACTTCCACCGCGAGATCGTCGCGTCGCTGCCCGAGGAGATCCGCAGCGTCGTCTCGGAGGCGCTCGAGGAGACGGCGCGCTCCGAGTTCGTGGTGGCCGAGGTGCGGGCCGCGATCGCCAAGACGCCGCAGGTGCGCTCGCGGCTGGCGCTGTGGGCGCGGCGGCTGCTGGGCGAGGCCGTGACGCAGGCGCAGTACGTGGCGCTGCGCAGCGAGTCGCTGGCCGAGCTGGTGGTGGCGGCCACCGGCGACATCAACCACCTGGCCGAGCTGTTCGACCGGATCCAGGACGAGCACGCGAAGCGGATGGAATCGCTGGGCCTCGGATAGTGTTCGTGCCTGTGGCGGTCCGCAGCCGCGGATGCGACCGGAAGACCGGAACGAGTGCGGCCCGGCGGGGCCCGAGACTGGGAGGAAGACCGTGGAGGTCAAGATCGGAGTGTCCGACAGCCCGCGTGAGCTGGTCATCACCAGCGCGCAGACGCCCGACGAGGTGCAGTCGCTGATCTCGGCCGCGCTGGCGGACGCGTCGGGCGTGCTCACGCTGGAGGACGAGAAGGGCCGCCGCTACGTGGTGCCGGCCGGCCGCATCGCCTACGTGGAGATCGGCATCAAGGACTCGCGCCCCGTGGGCTTCCTCAAGTAGCGCCGAACGAGCCGACGACGCGGCCCCCGCACCGAGGGTGCGGGGGCCGCGTCGTGCGGTCAGTCGGACTCGCGGTGCTGGCGCGGCACGTGCGCCAGCCCGCCCCAGGCCAGCGCAGCCGTGGTGGCGATCGCGTCCTCCTTGGAGATGGGGCGGTCGGCCTCGAGCCAGTAGCGGGCGCTGACCTGGCTGGCGCCGACGAGCCCCACCGCGAGCATGCGGGCACGGTACGGGTCGAGCCCGGAATCCTGGCTGACCGTGTCGAAGACGGCGTCGACGCAGGCGTCCACGCCGTGCTCCACGCGGCCCTGCACCTGCGGGTCGCCCATGAGGTCGGACTCGAAGACGAGCCGGTAGCCCTGCGTGTCGTTGTCGACGAAGTCGAAGAAGGCCTCCACGGCCGCCTGCACGCGCTTGCGGTTGTCGGTGGTGGAGCGCAGGGCCTGCCGCACGCCGTGCACCATCTGGTCGATGTGGCGGGTGAGGACGGCCATGTAGAGGTCGAGCTTGCTGGGGAAGTGCTGGTAGAGAACGGGCTTGCTGACGCCGGCCGTCTCGGCGATCTCGTCCATGCCGGCCGAGTGGTACCCGCGGGTGACGAACACCGAGCTCGCCGACTGCATGAGCTGGAGGCGCCGCTCGTTGCGGGGCATGCGGGCCGCCTTCTTGGGGGCCGGGGCGCCCTGCGGGCCCACGTCGTCGCTGCGGGCGGTGTCGGTCATTGCTCTCCAGGGGGGCTCGGTGTCCAGCGGGGGCGCGGGCGCCGGCGGGCCTCCGGCGGGTGCGGGGGCCGGCGGGGCTGCGGCCCCGCCACGGCGCCGCACGCCGGCCCGCACGCCGC
>CAZDSL010000489.1:0-2182 GCA_964507655.1 uncultured Mycobacteriaceae bacterium
CGAATTGCGAGGATGCCACCAGCCACACCGCGCTGATCGCCCGGCCGCCCTTGTAGGCGACGAAGCGCGGTCCGGCGAGCATCAATTGGACGAACGCGGCTCCCGTGAAGAACCACGATCCGATGAAGAACACGATATTGGTGGTGAGCGTGCCCATCATCGACGCGAGCCCCGGCACAGCGCCGATGAAAAAGAAGGTGGAGCCTATGCAAAAGCCAATGGATTGCAGTCGCAGCGTGGGGCGGATAAGCATGCGGTCACGATACCCATCGATAACGCGCGGTTCGCCGACTCGGACGGAACCGGGGTGAACGGTGCCGCTCGCGCCCGCGCGGCGGTTCCGGGTGCACTGCGGTTCGCCTGCCCGGGCCGCCCGCCCGCCGGGGTTCGATCACCTGCCGGGGGCTCCGTCAGAGGGCGAACCCTCCGCGGTTGCTCTTGACCTCGCCCTCTTTGAGCACGAGCAGGATGTTCTCGTTGTCTCCGACCAGGTCTGCGTCGATGCTCGGGTCGCCCTTGACCACGACGACGTCGGCGGTCTTGCCGGCCTCGAGCGTGCCGAGTGCGCTGTCGACGCCGCACAGCTCGGCCGACGTGCGGGTACCGGCGACGATCGCCTGCATCGGGGTCATCCCACCATGCTTGACCAGCAGCCCGATCTCCTGGAGGTTGGTGCCGTGGTCGGGCACCAGCCCCGCGTCGGTGCCGACGGCGATCTTGACGCCCGCCTCCACCGAGGCGCGGATCGAGGCCTGCGCGATCTCGTGCCACTTGGTGCTCTTGGCGACGGCCTGCGGCGTGGCGGTGTCCGGGTGGAGGGTCTCCAGCAGCGTCGGCACCAGGTACTGGCCGCGCTCGACCATCTCCTTACGCAGCTCGTCCGTCAGCGCGTATCCGTGTTCGATGCTGCGCACGCCGGCCTTGACCGCGGCGGTGATGCCCGCCAGCCCGATCGCGTGCGCGGCCACCGGCCGGCCGCCGTAGTTGTCGGCCTCCTCGACCAGCGCGGCGACGAGCTCCTCACGTGCGCCCAGCCAGTCGGGGTCGTCGCTGGGCGAACTCACCCCGCCGCTGGAGGCCACCTTGATGACGTCGACGCCCTCCCGCAGCAGCTCGCGGGCCCGCAGCCGTGCCTCGTCAGGCGTGTCGACGAGGCTGCCGCCGATGAGGCCGGTGCCGTCGACGCCGGACGGCGCGTGGAAATCGGCGTGCCCGCCCGTCTGGCTGAGCATTCTGTCCGCCACCAGCAGGCGAGGCCCCTCGATGAGCCCGTGCGCCACGGCATCCCGCACGCCGACGTCCACACCCATCAGATCGCGCACGGTGGTGACGCCGGCCTCCAGGGTGGTCTTGAGCCGGTCGATCAGCTGAAAGTAGCGGTACGACGGCGGCACCATCGCCGCCATGACCGGCGATCCCTTGGTGCCCGGCAGCGACAGGTGCACGTGGACATCGAAAAACCCCGGGCAGACGGTGTCGCCTCGCAGGTCCACCGTCACCGGGGCCTGGTCGCCCTCGACCGCCGGGGCGGCCGACGAGGGGCCGGCATAGACGACCTTGCCGTCGGCGATCTGCACCGTGGAGTCGGGCACCGGGTCACCGCCGTTGCCGTCGATGAGGAGGGCATTGTGCAGAACGATCATCTGGAACTCCTTGTACCGGTCCGGGGTACCGCCTGAAAGCGATTGAAGCGTGTCACGGCGCGATATCCGGCACGATCGGCATGCCCTCGCGGCGCAGGTGGGATCGTTCGCGGCCATGCAGGGAGGCATTGTTCCGGGGGCTCGCCGATGAAAAACTCCAATACTCCACGGGAATCTCCTCATTCGGCACGCCGCCGGGCTGCGGAGGCGCGGCCGAATCCTCCAGTTCGGCCACGCGCTGATCCTCCACGTTCGGCCACACGCTAACATTGACGGCGGCGGCCGTGGCGGCTCTCGGAAAATCCGTTTCAATCACGCTTGTTCCACCGTTGTGGTGGGTGCGGGCACCGGATTTCGGGTCGGCGTGGCGGCGATTGTCCGGCGTCCCGCAGGACGCTCGACTGGCCGCAGACGGGCCCGCGGGGCGTTCACGGTGGCGTGCGGGCCGGGAGCGGCAGGCCGCCGCGCCCGGCACGCCGGCGGTGGCCGGTTCTACTGCGGTTGCGGGCGGACCGCCGGCGGCAGCGTGAACAGCGTGA
>CAZDSL010000490.1:0-2181 GCA_964507655.1 uncultured Mycobacteriaceae bacterium
CAGAACCCCGCCATTTATCGCCGCAAGCCACAGCAATGCGCACCGCGGCGCGCGTGCCCGTCGACGGCGCCGACGCGGCGGTGCCGCTGGTGGGCGCCGACGGTCCCGGACCGGCCGCCGACGCGTTCGTGCTGCGGCAGGGTGCGGCGGCGCACGTGCGGGCCTCAGGGCCGGGGGACGCCGGCGGCGAGGCCGGATCGGCCGACGGCCCGCGCTTCTTCGTCGACGACACCGGTGTGCGCTACGGGATCCCCGACGCCGCGACGTCCGCGGTGCTGGGCCTGGACGACGCGCCCGACCCGGCGCCGTGGCCGGTGCTGGCGCTGCTGCCGGCAGGGCCCGCGCTCACCCGCACCGACGCGATGGTCGTGCACGACGGGCTCGCGCCCGACCCGGCGCCCGGGATTCTGGCGGGCGGCGAGTGAGGGCGGCGTAGCGTGGCTTGTCGGGGTTTGTACTGTGAACTACAGTTTACATATGGTTGATGTCGTCCGGTCGGCGACGTTCGATCAATGGTTGCGGAAGATGAGGGACCCGCCATGCCGTCGCGCGCGTGCTCGTCCGCATCGACCGACTTGCGGCTGACAAGCCCGGCGACGCGAAGTCGATCGGCGGTGGCGTATTCGAGCTGCGCATCAACTACGGCCCGGGCTACCGGGTGTATTTCCTGCGCGATGGTGACCACCTGGTAGTGCTGTCGGCCGGCGGCGACAAGTCCAGCCAACGTGCCGACATGACCACCGCCCGTGCCATTGCGGAGGCGTGGCGGGGTGAACGAGGAGGCTCATTATGAATGCGGAGACCGAGTCCTTCAGCGCGTTCGACACCGCCCACTACCTGGACTCGGCCGAGGACGCGGTCGCCTATTTGGCGGCACTGGTCGAAGACGGCGGCAATGATCCGGCAGTCATTGCGCGGGGCCTCGGGGCCATCGCCCGGTCGCGCAACTTCAGCGAGATCGCACGGCAGGCCGGCGTGAGCCGGGAGGGCCTCTACAAGGCGCTCTCCGGCGACGGGAACCCCAGCTTCGCCACCGTGCTCGAAGTGTCCCGCGCGCTCGGTTTGCGGCTGCGGTTCGAGGCCGCGTCCTGACGGGGCGCGGCGCACAGTGGGTTCCTGTGCCGTCTCAGCGTGATCACGCCCGGTGGAGGCGGTCGGCGCGCGCGGCGATCTCTGCCAGCACCCGGTCGCGGCGCACACGGTCGTCGGCTGAGTAGAGACGGGATCTGAGAAGCTCCTTCTGGTGCCGGAAGTCGTCATCGCCTACCGCGTAGCACGCAAGGGGTTCGACGGCGCACAGCATGTCCGCATCCGTAGCCCAGTCCAGAGTGCCTCGGAGCCCCGCGCGAATGGCTGCGGGATGCCAGGTGACATCGACGAGCAGCGGTCCCGCCCAGCCGGTCTCCACCGTCAGGCACTCGTGCACCTCCACCAGTCCGCCGGCGGCCTCGCACACGTCGGGCCATACGTCGGGCGCGAGTGGGCCGATCACCATCAAGAGGTGTGTGCGGAAGCCCAGTGCCTCCAGCTCTTCGCGCAGCAGCGCGTGCTTCCCGGCGCACGTGCCGCGGCCGAGGAGACGGACGGATTCGGCCGTGGGTTCGCCCGGCCACGTATACGGCAGAAGCTGGATGCGGCGGACGGCATCTCGCAGCGCCGCGATCGACGGGCTCTCCGGACCTTCGGAGTCCCCAGAGCGGGATGGTCCCGGTGAAGCAGAGTGCACGAGGGCGGAGTCTATTCGTCTCCTCGGCGGTCGGCGAGAGCATCCGGCCACGCTCGGAACGTTGCGCCGCCCGCGCGGAAAACGCGGAGTCGCACCGCAATACCTGCCGCTCCGATAGCGTCGGGCCGTGCCGCAGGCCCACCCGTCACCGGAGGCGGGCATCCGCAATGGGATCGTTCGCCTGTGCGCCGTTGCCATCGTCGCGGGCGCCGCCATCGGCGTTGTGGGCGGCGGCTTCCGCTGGTGCCTCGACGAGGCGAACGGGCTGCGTGACGAGATGCTCCGCTGGTCGGCGCGCCTGCCTGGCCCGGGCTGGCTGATCCCGATCCTGGTGGCCGCCGCGGGCGCCGCGATCGGGGCGCTGATCGTCCGCTACGTGCCGCTCGCGTCGGGCAGCGGAGTGCAGCAGGTCGAGGCCGTCGACCGCGGACTCGACGTGCCGCCGCCGCTGCGCG
>CAZDSL010000491.1:0-2179 GCA_964507655.1 uncultured Mycobacteriaceae bacterium
TGATCCGCACGCCCGGCCCGACGTGCCCCAGCAGCTCGGCCAGCACCGCGGCGCGTGCATCCTCGCCGTCTGCGTCGGCGCCGTTGAACCGGTCGAGCAGGCGGCGGCAACGCAGGCGCCCGGCGACGAGCTCCGGGTCGTCATCGCGGTACCGCTCGCCGGCCAGCATGCGCCGCTTCATCTCGCCCACCGGCCCACCGTATCCGCGCCGCCGCCTACCGCCCGGTGCGCCGCGCGAACAGCAGCGCCGACGCCGCGTATCCGGCGACGAGAATTCCCGCGCACCACGCCACGGCCCACACCCACTCCATGCCGATCGGCGTGCCCATCCACAGCCCGCGCAGCGTCTCGATCACGGGGGTCACCGGCTGGTACTCCGCGAACTGCCGCAGCCCGGCGGGCAGCGAGCCAGTGGGCACGAACGCGCTGGACACGTACGGCAGGAACATGAACACGAAGGTGAACGCGTTGGCGGCCTCGGCGGTGCGCGCCAGCAGCCCGCCCGCGGCGGCGAGCCACGACACGGCGGTGATGAACAGCGTCACCAGCGCCGCCGCGGCGATCCACTCGGCGGGGCCGGCGGTGGGCCGCCAGCCGACCAGCAGCCCGACCGCGACGACGATGCCGGTGGCCAGCAGGTTGCGCGCCACGCTCGCCGCGACGTGCCCGGTGATGACGGCGGTGCCGTGCATCGGCATGGTGCGGAACCGGTCGACGATCCCCTCCTCCATGTCGGTGGCGACGGCGATCGCCGTGCTGCCCGCGCCGAAACCCGAGCACAGCAGGATGATCCCCGGCAGCACGTAGTCGACGTACGTGCCGCCGGTGTCCATCACCCGGCCGAAGACGTACACGAACAGCAACAGCAGCATCACCGGCAGCAGTACGGCGGTGAACAGGGCCTCGGGGTTGCGCGCCGAGTGGCGCAGGCTGCGGCCGACCATCACGGCCACGTCGTCGGCCCTGGCGGTGACGGCCCTGGCGGTGACGGCCCGGGCGGTGCGGGCGGGGGCGGTCATCGCGCGGCCCCCGTCCCGGCGAGTCCCGCGGCGGACCAGGCGAGCGGCGCCTCCTGCTGCGGGGCAGGCGGTGCCTGCCGGTCGCCGGTGAGCGCGAGGAACACGTCGTCGAGGCTCGGCCGGCGCAGGGCGATGCGCTCGGCGGGGGCACCCGCGTCGTCGAGCGCCGCGAGCAGCGCGTGCACCTGCGCGGCGGTCCCGTCGGTGTCCACCTCGAGCGCGGTGCCCGGGCCGGGCCGGGCCAGGCGGGGCGCTCCCTCCGGGGCGCGCCGGATCAGGGCGTCCAGGCCGCGCCGGGCCTGTTCGGCGTCGCGGAACGTCAGCTCCGCCGTCTCGCCCTCCAGCCGGTCCTTGAGCTCGTCGGCGGTGCCGATGGCGGCGATGCGCCCGTCGTGCAGCAGCGCGATCGTGTCGGCGAGCTGATCGGCCTCCTCCAGGTACTGGGTGGTGAGGAAGACGGTGGTGCCCTGGCCGGTGAGGTCGCGCACCGCGTCCCACACGTGCTCGCGGCTGCGCGGGTCGAGGCCGGTGGACGGCTCGTCCAGGAACAGCACTGCGGGCCGGTCGATCAGGCTCAGGGCCAGGTCGAGCCGCCGGCGCAGGCCGCCCGAGAACGTGGCCACGCGCCGGTCGCCGTGCCCGGTCAGGTCGAAGCGCTCGAGCAGCTCGCCGGCCCGCCGGCGGGCGTCCGCGCGGCAGTGCCGCCGCAGCCGGGCGAACATCACGAGGTTCTCGCGGGCGGTGAGCACGCCGTCGACGGCCGCGTTCTGCCCGGTGAGCGCGATGCGGCGGCGCACCCCGGACGGATCCGCGGCGACGTCGCAGCCCGCGACGGTGAGCGTGCCCGTGTCGGCGCGGGTGAGCGTGGTGAGGATGCGCACGAGCGTGGTCTTGCCGGCGCCGTTGGGGCCGAGCAGGGAGAAGACGGTGCCCGGCCGCACCCGCAGCGTCACCCCGGACAGCACCGTGTGCTCCCCGTACGCCTTGCCGACCTCGTCGGCGGTAATTGTGTATGTCATACGCATAACGGTATATGGCATACACTAATGAGGCAAGGGCAGGATCGGACAGGACACGGAGGAGGTCCGGTGGCGCAGGCGGACGACGGGACCGAGCGCGGCGCGGCGGCCGGCGCGGAAGGGGCGACCCCGCTGCCGCCC
>CAZDSL010000492.1:0-2176 GCA_964507655.1 uncultured Mycobacteriaceae bacterium
GACGGGTCGGGCGGCCCCGCGGCGGACGCGGCGACGTGCCCGGGCGCCGACAGCCGCAGCACGCGCCCGTCGATGGACGCCGTCCAGCCGTCCGCCGCGGCGACCCGGCTGCGCTCCGCGGGCTCGCCCAGCGCGGCGAGCGAGGCGCTGATGTACCGGGGGCGTTCCGTCGGCGCCGCGCGGATCACCTCGGCCGCCGTGGAGACGCCGGTGAGCACCAGCAGGCTGTCGAGGCCCGCGGCGCAGGCGCCCGCGATGTCGGTGTCGAGGCGGTCGCCCACCACCAGCGGCCGGCGCGCACCGCTGCGGCGCACGGCGTCGTCCATGATCGGGCGCGCGGGCTTGCCGGCCACCTCGGGCCGCAGCCCCGTCGCGGTGGCCAGGGCGGCGACCAGCGAGCCGTTGCCGGGCAGCAGGCCCCGCTCGTCCGGGAGCGTCGAGTCGACGTTCGTGGCCACCCACCGCGCCCCGGCACGCAGGGCCAGGGCCGCCTCGGCGAGATCCGCCCAGGCGACGTCGCGCGAGAAGCCCTGCACCACGGCGGCGATGCCGGGCTCGTAGCGGCGGACGGGCCGCAGACCGCGCGCCGCGGCCTCGTCGGCGAGGGCATCGGCGCCCACCACCAGCACCGGCGCCCCCGGCGGGACCATCCCCGCCACGAGGCGGGCGCCCGCCTGCGCGCTGGTCACCACGGCGTCGGCGTCCGCGGGGACGCCCAGCCGCGTCAGGTGGGCCGCGACGTCCTCGGGGCTGCGGCTGGCGTTGTTGGTGACGAAGAGGTTCCGCGCCCGGCACGCGGCGAGCGCCTCGCCCACGCCCGGGATGGCCTCCGCACCGCGGTAGACCGTGCCGTCGAGGTCGAGCAGCAGCACATCGTATTCGGCGCCCAGCGCCGCGTCGCCGTGCGCCGGTTCCGGGGCCGTCACTCGCCGGCGCCCGGCGCGCCGCCGGTGAGCTCGGCCACGCGCTCCTCGGCGTCGGTCTCGCCCTCCTCGTCGGCGGCCGCGCAGTTGAGGAACCACTCCAGGGCCTCGGCGCGCCGGCCCGCGGCGAGCAGCGCCTCGGCGTACGCGTAGAAGAGGCGCACGTGGGCGGGACCGGACTTGGCGGGATCGAGGTCGCCGCCCTGCAGTGTCACCACGGCGGCGTCGTAGCGGCCCATGTCCATGCGGGCGCCCGAGACGACGATGCGCAGCTCGATGGCCGCGTCGCCGGTGAGCGACCGCGCCTCCTCGCTGCGCGCCAGCTCGAGGGCCCGCTCGGGCCGCCCCAGGCCCCGCTCGCAGTCGGCCATCACCGACACCAGGCCGGGGCCGCCGCCCATCCGGCGGGCGGCGCGCAGCTCCGAGAGCGCCTCCGCCCACTCCCCCGCGTGATACGCGGAGATGCCGACCGCCTCGCGCACCGCCGCGATCCGGCCGGCGCGCTCGCGTGCGGCCCGCGCGTGCCGCAGCGCGGCCTGCGGGTCGGAATCGACCAGGGTGCCCGCCATCACCAGGTGACGGGCCACCACGTCGGCGTTCTGCCGGTCGAGGGTCTGCAGGTCACGCCGCACCGCCTTGTCGAGCTCGTCGGCCGAGACCGTGTCGGGCAGCGCGGGCTCGTCCTCACGGCGCGGGCGGCCGCGCACCGGCCCGTCGCCGCCCCGCGGCCCGAAGCGGGAGTCCGCCGGCCCGGGACGCCTCCCGGCCCGGTCCCCGCGTCCCTGACCGTCACGCCGGTCCCGGCCCCCGCCGTACCCGTCTCCTCGGCGGCCGGCGCGGTCCTCGAACCCGCTGCGCCGCCCGTCGGGGCCGGACGCATCGGGGCGGCGCGCGCCGTACCGGGGGCCGCCGGACCGCCCTTCGCCGGCCCGACGACCTCCCTGGCCGTCGCGCGGGCGGTCGTCGCGGCCGCCATGGCGGTATCCGCCCCCGGACCGGGGCGCCGCACCGTCACCGCGGGACCTGCGCCCCCCGGTACGGTCGTCGCGGCCGCGCCCGCCGGCACCGCCCTCGCCCCCGCGCCTGTCATTCCGGCCGTCGTGGGCGTCATCAGCGATCATCGATCTTCCTTCATGGTCGACAGGGGCGGCCACCGGCACGGCGGCACACAAACAAGTGGAGGGAACCCCAGTGTATCGGGGTTCCCTCCACTTCATGTTTTGTGCGGCAGCGACCTACTCTCCCACACCCTC
>CAZDSL010000493.1:0-2170 GCA_964507655.1 uncultured Mycobacteriaceae bacterium
CACATCGTCTCCAGCCCGCACATCTACGGCGGCACGTTCAACCTGTTCCACTACACGCTGCGCAGGCTCGGCGTCGACGTGTCGTTCGTCGACGATCCCGACGACCTCGCCCAGTGGCGCGCCGCCATCCGGCCCAACACCAAGGCGCTGTTCGGCGAGACCATCGGCAACCCGCGCGGCGACGTGCTCGACCTGCCCGGCGTCTCGGGCGTCGCGAAGGAGGCGGGCGTCCCGCTCATTGTCGACAACACCATCGCCACCCCGTACCTGCTCAACCCGCTGCAGCACGGTGCCGACGTGGTGGTGCACTCGGCCACCAAGTACCTGGGCGGCCACGCCACCACCATCAACGGCGTGCTCGTCGACGGTGGCAGCTTCGACTGGACCGTCAAGCAGGCCGACGGCACGCCCCGCTTCCCCGGCTTCACCGAGCCCGACGACAGCTACCACGGCGTGGTCTACGCGGATCTCGGCGCGCCGGCGTTCGCCCTCAAGGCCCGCGTGCAGCTGCTGCGCGACATGGGCAACGCGCCCTCGCCGTTCAACGCGTTCCTCACCGCCCAGGGCCTCGAGACGCTGAGCCTGCGCGTCGAGCGGCACGTGGCCAACGCGCAGCGCGTCGCCGAGTTCCTGGAGCAGCACGACGGGGTCGAGTCGGTCTCCTACGCCGGGCTCTCCTCGTCCAAGTGGCACCAGCGCGCCAAGGAGCTGCTGCCCCGCGGCACCGGCGCCGTGCTCACCTTCAACCTCGCCGGCGGCGAGAAGGCCGCGCGCGCCTTCATCGACGCGCTCACCCTGCACAGCCACGTGGCCAACATGGGCGACGTGCGCTCGCTGGTCGTCCACCCCTGGTCCACCACCCACCAGCAGCTCTCCGAGGCCGAGCGCGAGGCGGCGGGCGTCTACGCGGGCCAGGTGCGGCTGTGCGTGGGCATCGAGGGGATCGACGACATCCTCGCCGACCTCGAGACCGGTTTCGCGGCGGCCGCGTCTTGACCATGAGCGCCGTCCACACCGCCCGTCCGGCACTGCCCGCCCCGCCGGACGGGCGGCTGGGCACCGTCGGCATCGGGCCGCTCGACCTCGACTGCGGCGTGCGCCTGCCGCAGGTCACGCTGGCGCTGCAGCGCTGGGGCGAGCTCAATGCGGCGCGCGACAACGTGGTGCTCGCGCTGCACGCGCTCACCGGCGACTCGCACGCCGCCGGGCCCGCCGACGCCGAGCACCCGTCGCCCGGCTGGTGGAACGGCCTCATCGGCCCCGGCCTGGCGCTGGACACGGACGAATGGTGCGTCATCGCCGTCAACGCCCTCGGCGGGTGCGGCGGCAGCACGGGCCCCGGCTCGCCCGCCCCCGACGGCCGTCCGTGGGGCTCGCGCTTCCCGTACGTGTCGATCCGCGACCAGGTCCGCGCCGAGGCCGCGCTGCTCGACCAGCTCGGCGTGCCCAGGGTCGCCGCCGTGATGGGCGGGTCGATGGGCGGCGCCCGGGCGCTGGAGTGGGAGATCATGCACCCCGAGCGGGTCGACTCGGCCCTGGTGCTGGCGGTGGGCGCGCGCGCCACGGCCGACCAGATCGGCACCCAGACCACCCAGCTCGAGGCCATCCGCCGCGACCCCGACTGGCAGGGCGGCGACTACTACGGCACCGGCCACGCACCCGAGTCGGGCCTGCGGCTGGCGCGGCGCATCGCGCACCTGACCTACCGCACCGAGGCCGAGCTGGACGAGCGCTTCCGCAACGACGGCCAGCTCGACGAGGACCCGCTGCGCGACGGCCGCTACGCGGTGCAGAGCTACCTGGAGTACCAGGCCGACAAGCTCGTCGGCCGCTTCGACGCCGGCAGCTACGTGATCCTCACCGAATCGCTCAACCGGCACGACGTGGGCCGCGACCGTGGCGGCATCGAGGCGGCGCTGGCCGGGTGCGAGGTGCCGACCATCGTCGCCGGCTGGGATTCCGACCGGCTCTACCCCATCCGGCTGCAGCGCGAGATCGCGCAGCACCTGGCCGGATGCCGGGAGTTCATCGAATTCTCCAGCCCGTACGGGCACGATGCGTTCCTCATCGAATTCGACGCCGTCGACTCCGCCATCAGCAAGACGATGGAGCTCGCGCGGAAGGCTGCCGCCGCCCGGCGCTGAGGGGCTGCCGCGGCGGGTGGTGGGCC
>CAZDSL010000494.1:0-2161 GCA_964507655.1 uncultured Mycobacteriaceae bacterium
AACTCCCGCCCCATGAAGACCCAGTAGCCCAGGACCACCGCCACGTCGTGCGCGTCCCTGCCGGTGCGGTGGGCCAGCACCCGTGCGGCCTCGGCTGCGGCCGCGCCCGGCGCCGCGTCCGGCGGGGCGGGGGACGAGGAGGGGGCGCGTCCGGGGGGCGGGGCGGGGTGCTGGGTCGGCATGGGCACCATTGTGGACCGGGGGCTCGCATACGATCGACGCATGTCCAACACCGAGAGCACACCGCACCGGTTGCCGACGCTGGAGCAGCGCGGCGACGTCCGCATCCTCTGGCTGGCCGGCGCCTCCGCGGTGGACGACGACGCCCGCTTCCATCCCGACTGGATCGCCGCCGTGCACGAGGCGCTGGACGGGATCGAGGCGTCGGAGGGGCCCGCGGCGCTGGTCACGGCCAACACCGGCAAGTTCTACAGCAACGGCCTCGACCTGGACTACATCCTGCCGCGGATGGACCGGCTCGACGCGTACCTGGACGAGGTGCACGCCGTCTACCGGCGCCTGGTGACCTTCCAGGCGCCCACGATCGCGGCGGTGCAGGGCCACGCGTTCGGCGCGGGCGCGATGCTCGCCACCGCGCACGACTTCCGCATCATGCGGGCCGACCGCGGCTTCTACTGCCTGCCCGAGGTGACGCTGCAGATGCCGTTCACCCCGTCGATGTCGGCGCTGATGACGCACCGGCTGGCCCCGCAGGTGGCGCTGGAGGCGATGACCACCGGCCGCCGCTACGGCGGGGCCGACGCCCTCGCCGCCGGCATCGTCGACGCCGCGGTGGACGCCTCGGCCGACGCCGACGCGGTGCTCGACGCGGCGGTGGCGAAGGCGCAGGAGCTCGCCCCGCTGCGCGGCGCCAACCTCGCCGGCATCAAGAGCGGCATCCACGCCGGGCTCATCGAGGCGCTCGAACGCACGACGGTGGGCACCAGGATCGGCGGCTGAGGTGAGCGACTGGTTCGAGCAGTGGCTCGGCGACCACCGCGACGACCTCGTCGCCTGGCGGCGGCACATCCACCGCAATCCGGAGCTTTCGCGCAGCGAGTTCCAGACCACCGAGTTCGTGGCCGACCGCCTCGCCGCCGCCGGGCTCAGCCCGCGCATCCTGCCCGCCGGCACGGGTCTGACCTGCGACATCGGCCCCGCCGACGCGGACGGCGACCGCATCGCCCTGCGCGCCGACATGGATGCGCTGCCACTCACCGAGACGACGGGGCTGCCGTTCGCGTCGCGCCATCCGGGCATCGCGCACGCCTGCGGCCACGACGCGCACGTCACCGTGCTGCTGGGCGCCGGGCTGGCGCTGGCGTCGGCGCCCTCGCTCACCCAGGGGGTGCGGCTGATCTTCCAGCCGGCAGAGGAGGTGATGCCGGGCGGCGCGCTCGACGCGATCGGCGCCGGGGTGCTCGACGGCGTCTCGCGCATCTTCGCGCTGCACTGCGATCCGCACCTGCGGGCCGGCACGGTGGGGCTGCGGACGGGCGCGATCACCTCGGCCGCCGACATCGTCGAGGTGCACCTGCGCTCGCCGGGCGGGCACACCTCGCGCCCGCACCTCACCGCCGACCTGGTGCATGCCCTGGGTCTGCTCATCACGGGCATCCCCGGGCTGGTGGGGCGCCGGGTGGACGCGCGCTCGCGCACCGTCGTCACCTGGGGCGCCGTCGACGCGGGCATGGCGCCCAACGCGATCCCCGAGCACGGCGTGCTGCGCGGCACCGTGCGCACCGGCGACCGTGCCACCTGGAAGCAGCTGCGCCCGCTGGTGTGCGAGCTGATCCAGGCGCTCGCCGTACCCACGGGCGTGGAGGTGGACATCGACTACCGCCAGGGCGTGCCGCCGGTGGTCAACGACGAGCACTCGGTGGCCGTGCTGCGGCGGGCGGTCGAATCGATCGGGCACGACGTGGCCGTGCCCACGCTGCAGTCCAGCGGCGGCGAGGACTTCGCCTGGTACCTCGAGCGGGTGCCCGGCGCGATGGCGCGGCTGGGGGTGTGGGACGGGGTCTCGCCGCGGGTCGACATCCACCAGCCCGACTTCGACATCGACGAGCGGGCCCTGGAGGTGGGGGTGCGCACCATGGTCAACCTGGTGGCCCCGCGGGTGCCGCAGCCCTACCAGGAGACGCTGGGCTGATCGCAGCCC
>CAZDSL010000495.1:0-2149 GCA_964507655.1 uncultured Mycobacteriaceae bacterium
TCACGCTGTTCACGCTGCCGCCGGCGGTCCGCCCGCAACCGCAGTAGAACCGGCCGCCGGCGGCGCACCGCGCGCGGCGGCCTGCCGCCGCCGGCGCGCACACACCGCGAACGCCCCACGGGCCCGTCTGCGGTCGGATGAGCGGCCTGCGGGACGCCGGACAATCGCCGCCACGCCGGCCCGGAATCCGGTGCCCGCACCCACCATGATGGTGGAACAAGCCTGATTGAAACGGATTTTCCCAGAGCCGCCACGGCCGCCGCCGTCAGTGTTAGCGTGTGGCCGAACGTGGAGGATTCGGTCGCGCCTCCGCAGCCGGTCGGCGTGCCGAATGAGGAGATTCCCGTGGAGCAGTGGAGTTTGTCATCGGCGGTCCCACGGAACTCGGCGGTCCCACGGAACAATGCCTCCCGGCATGGCCGCGAACGATCCCACCTGCGCCGCGAGGACATGCCGATCGTGCCGGATATCGCGCCGTGACACGTTTCAATCGCTTTCAGGCGGTACCCCGGACCGGTACAAGGAGTTCCAGATGATCGTTCTGCACAATGCCCTCCTCATCGACGGCAACGGCGGTGACCCGGTGCCCGACTCCACGGTGCAGATCGCCGACGGCAAGGTCGTCTATGCCGGCCCCTCGTCGGCCGCCCCGGCGGTCGAGGGCGACCAGGCCCCGGTGACGGTGGACCTGCGAGGCGACACCGTCTGCCCGGGGTTTTTCGATGTCCACGTGCACCTGTCGCTGCCGGGCACCAAGGGATCGCCGGTCATGGCGGCGATGGTGCCGCCGTCGTACCGCTACTTTCAGCTGATCGACCGGCTCAAGACCACCCTGGAGGCCGGCGTCACCACCGTGCGCGATCTGATGGGTGTGGACGTCGGCGTGCGGGATGCCGTGGCGCACGGGCTCATCGAGGGGCCTCGCCTGCTGGTGGCGGACAGAATGCTCAGCCAGACGGGCGGGCACGCCGATTTCCACGCGCCGTCCGGCGTCGACGGCACCGGCCTCATCGGCGGCAGCCTCGTCGACACGCCTGACGAGGCACGGCTGCGGGCCCGCGAGCTGCTGCGGGAGGGCGTCGACGTCATCAAGGTGGCCTCCAGCGGCGGGGTGAGTTCGCCCAGCGACGACCCCGACTGGCTGGGCGCACGTGAGGAGCTCGTCGCCGCGCTGGTCGAGGAGGCCGACAACTACGGCGGCCGGCCGGTGGCCGCGCACGCGATCGGGCTGGCGGGCATCACCGCCGCGGTCAAGGCCGGCGTGCGCAGCATCGAACACGGATACGCGCTGACGGACGAGCTGCGTAAGGAGATGGTCGAGCGCGGCCAGTACCTGGTGCCGACGCTGCTGGAGACCCTCCACCCGGACACCGCCACGCCGCAGGCCGTCGCCAAGAGCACCAAGTGGCACGAGATCGCGCAGGCCTCGATCCGCGCCTCGGTGGAGGCGGGCGTCAAGATCGCCGTCGGCACCGACGCGGGGCTGGTGCCCGACCACGGCACCAACCTCCAGGAGATCGGGCTGCTGGTCAAGCATGGTGGGATGACCCCGATGCAGGCGATCGTCGCCGGTACCCGCACGTCGGCCGAGCTGTGCGGCGTCGACAGCGCACTCGGCACGCTCGAGGCCGGCAAGACCGCCGACGTCGTCGTGGTCAAGGGCGACCCGAGCATCGACGCAGACCTGGTCGGAGACAACGAGAACATCCTGCTCGTGCTCAAAGAGGGCGAGGTCAAGAGCAACCGCGGCGGGTTCGCCCTCTGACGGAGCCCCCCGGCAGGTGATCGAACCCCGGCAGGCGAACCGCAGTGCACCCGGAACCGCCCCGCGGGCGCGAGCGGCACCGTTCACCCCGGTTCCGTCCGAGTCGGCGAGCCGCGCGTTATCGTGACCGCATGCTGATCCGCCCCACGTTGCGACTGCAATCCATTGGGTTTTGCGTAGGTTCCACCTTCTTTTTCATAGGTGCTGTGCCCGGGCTCGCCTCGATGATGGGCACCCTCACCACCAATATCGTGTTCTTCATCGGGTCGTGGTTCTTCACGGGGGCGGCGTTCGTCCAATTGATGCTCGCCGGACCGCGCTTCGTCGCTTACAAGGGCGGCCGGGCGATCAGCGCGGTGTGGCTGGTGGCATCCTCGCAATTCG
>CAZDSL010000496.1:0-2143 GCA_964507655.1 uncultured Mycobacteriaceae bacterium
CGCGCAGGGCGCCCCCCCCCCCCGCCGCGCCCGGGCCCCCGGCCGCTGCGGGGCCGGCCCCGTGCCGGCCCACCCCGTACCCCTGAACCTCCCCTGAACCCCTTCGAGAAAGGTCCGCAACGATGACCGCACCCGAGCACTCCACCCAGTCCCCGCACGGCAAGGCCGTCCTGCGCGCTCTCGGCCCGCAGCACCGCAGCCTGCGCAAGGCCATCCCCGACGTCTACAAGGGCTTCGGCGCCCTCTCGTCGGCCGCCTTCGCCGAGGGCGCGCTGGACAAGAAGACCAAGGAGCTCATGGCCCTCGCCATCGGCGTGGTGCAGGGCTGCGACGGCTGCATCGCCTCGCATGGCCAGGCCGCGGTGCTCGCCGGGGCCACCCGCCAGGAGGCGGCCGAGGCCATCGGCGTCACGTTCCTCATGCACGGCGGCCCCGCCACCATCCACGGCGCCCGCGCGTACGAGGCGTTCTGCGAGTTCGCCGACGCCGCCGAGGCCGGCGAGCAGCCCGCCTGACACCCGCCACCACCGACTGAAGCAGGTAACACCATGTGCTCACCCACCCGCTGCCGCACCTGCGGCAAGACCACCTGGACCGGCTGCGGC
This sequence comes from uncultured Mycobacteriaceae bacterium, assembly GCA_964507655.1. GTDB lineage: Bacteria > Actinomycetota > Actinomycetes > Mycobacteriales > Mycobacteriaceae > Tomitella. Next base: position 606 of record CAZDSL010000496.1, read on the forward strand.
AGCCACATCGACGCAGTCAAGGCCACGGTGCCCGCCGACCAGTGGTGCGACGGACACGACGGCCGGAGCGGCGCCGGGGGCGGCGGCATCTTCAGCCGCCTCTTCGGGCGCTGACCGACCCGCCCCGCCGCACGCGCGTTCCGTGCGGCGAGGCGGCCCCGGCCCACCCGCGACGGGCGGCCGGCACACATACCGGTGGGGGCATACTGGTGGCACCACCGAGAAAGGACGCCCGATGATCGGCGACGAAGACAGCATCGCGCAGGTGCTGAACCGACTGCGCAGGGCGCAGGGCCAGCTCGGCGGCGTGATCAACATGATCGAGGAGGGTCGCGACTGCAAGGACGTCGTCACCCAGCTCGCCGCCGTGTCCCGCGCGCTCGACAGGGCCGGCTTCAAGATCGTGGCCGCGGGGCTGCGGGACTGCGTCGTCGGCAAGACCGACGGCGAGTCCGAGCCCATGACGGTGGAACAGATGGAGAAGCTGTTCCTGGCGCTGGCGTGACCGCCGCGAACACGGAGGAAACGATGTCCCTTACCGATGGTGCCCCCGCGAAGGGGCTGCCCCGCCACGACGGATGGTCCGTGGAGCGCGCGGTGCCGGCGATGGCCGGGGCCGTGGTGCTCGGCAGCCTGGCGCTGGGCCGCGCGGTCTCGCCCAAGTGGCGCGGCCTCACCGCCTTCGCCGGCGGCAACCTGGTCATGTACGCGACGGTGGGCTGGTGCCCGGCGTCGCTGGCCATGCACAAGCTGGGGTTGCGCCGCCTCGCGGGCTGACCGCAGACGACGCGGCAGCGCCCGGCCGGAGATGTTCCGGCCGGGCGCTGCCGCGTCTGCGATTGTGCGGGGTGTTCAGGCGAGGGCCAGGAAGAGCTTCTCGAGCTTCTGCCGGCCCTCCTCGGGCGGCACGCCGGTGGCCTGGCAGTGCTCCAGGCCGGTGGCGACGAGGGCGTATCCGCCGCGGCTGATCGCCTTGTTCACGGCGGCGAGCTGGGTGAGCACGTCTTCGCAGTCGGCTCCCTGCTCCATCATGGCGATGACCTTGCCCAGGTGGCCCTGCGCCCGTTTGAGCCGGGCCACCACGGGCTTGATCTCGTCGTTCTCGAGCTGCATGTCAGGCCTCGGCGACGGCGGCGAGCATGCGGCCCAGGCGCTCGCGGGCGTCGTCGGCCACGGGGCCCACCTCGTCCGAGGCGCTGAACTGCGACATCATGCCGGGATCGAGCACCTCCACCAGCGTGGTGCCGTCGCCCTGGTCGGAGACCACCACGTTGCAGGGCAGCAGCGCGGCGAGGCGCGGGTCGGCCTGCACGGCCTGGTGCGCCAGCGGCGGGCGGCAGGCGCCCAGGATGATCTTGGGTGCGATGTCCACGTCGAGCTTGTTCTTGAGCGTGGCGGCGAAGTCGATCTCGGTGAGCACGCCGAAGCCGACCTCGGCCAGCTGCTCGCGGACGCGCGCCACCGTCTGCTCGTAGGGGGCGGCGACGGTGGTGGTGAGGGTGAACTCGGGCATGACTGCGCTCCTTTCAGCGACTACC
>CAZDSL010000497.1:0-2142 GCA_964507655.1 uncultured Mycobacteriaceae bacterium
CCAGGCCGTAGTCGCGGGCGTCGGCCGGCAGGCCCAGCTCCAGGTTGGCGTCCACGGTGTCGCGGCCGGCGTCCTGCAGCTGGTAGGCCTGCAGCTTGTGCATGAGGCCGATGCCGCGGCCCTCGTGCCCGCGCATGTACAGCACGATGCCGCGCCCCTCGGCCGCCACCATCTGCATGGCCGCGTCGAGCTGCGGGCCGCAGTCGCAGCGCAGCGAGCCGAACACGTCGCCGGTGAGGCACTCGGAGTGCACGCGCACCAGAACGTCCTGGCCGTCGCCGATGTCGCCGCACACGAGCGCGACGTGCTCGACGTCGTCGTGCACGCTCTCGTAGCCCACCGCGCGGAACACGCCGTGGGCGGTGGGGATGCGCGCGTCGGCCACCCGCACCACGTGCTTCTCGTGCTTGCGGCGCCAACTGATGAGGTCGGCGATGGAGATGAGGGCCAGGTCGTGCTCGTCGGCGAAGACGCGCAGCTCGTCGGCGCGGGCCATCTCGCCGTCGTTCTTCTGGCTGACGATCTCGCAGATCGCGCCGGCCGGGCGCAGCCCCGCCAGCGCGGCCAGGTCGACGGCCGCCTCGGTGTGCCCGGGCCGGCGCAGCACGCCGCCCTCCTTGGCGCGCAGCGGCACCACGTGGCCGGGGCGGGTGAAGTCGGCGACGCCGGCCTCGGGCGAGGCGAGCAGGCGGATGGTGCGGGCCCTGTCGGCCGCCGAGATGCCGGTGGTGCCGCCCTCGCGGGCATCGACCGTGACCGTGTAGGCGGTGCCGCGCACGTCCTGGTTGGCGGTGTACATGGGGGGCAGGCCGAGGCGGTCGCAGTCGGCCCCCGTGAGCGGCACGCACACGTACCCGGAGGTGTAGCGCACCATGAAGGCGACCAGCTCGGGGGTGGCCATCTCGGCGGCGAAGATGAGGTCGCCCTCGTTCTCACGGTCCTCGTCGTCCACCACGACGACGGCCTTGCCCGCGGCGATGTCCGCCACCGCCCGCTCGATGCTGTCGAACCTCACGCAATGCTCCCATGGCCGATCATCGTGGCCTTGCGCCCGCGCATGCGCTTGCGGCCCGCCACCCGACGGCACCGCTCCGGTGCCGGATTGTCCGTCTACGAGGGTAGTTCCCCGGTGCCGGCCGGCGCCGCACCGGCTCCCAGCAGGCGCTCGACGTACTTGGCGATGACGTCCACCTCGAGGTTGACGGGCGTGCCCACCGTGGCCGTGCCGAGCACGGTGGACGCGAGCGTGGTGGGGATCAGCGAGACCTCGAACCAGTGCCCCGGCCCGCCGGCCGCCGCGTCGCCGCCGAGGCCGCTCACCGTGAGCGAGACGCCGTCGACGGTGATCGACCCCTTCTCCACCACGTACCGGGCGATGGCGTCCGGCAGCGCCACCCGCACCACCTCCCAGTGCTCGTGGGGGGTGCGGGCGAGCACGGTGCCGACGCCGTCGACGTGGCCCTGCACGATGTGCCCGCCCAGGCGGCTCGACACCGCCGCCGCGCGCTCGAGGTTCACACGGCTGCCGCGCTCGAGGGCGCCCAGCGAGGAGCGGCGCAGCGTCTCGTGCATGACGTCGGCCGTGAACGCCTCGGGCCGCCCCTCATCGCCTCCTCCGTCGGCGCCGAGCAGCTCGACCACCGTCAGGCACACCCCGTTGACGGCGATCGAATCGCCGTGGCCGGCGTCGGAGGCCACCAGCGGGCCGCGCACGGTGAGGCGCGACGAGTCGCCGCGCTCGGCGACGTCGGTGATCTCGCCGACCTCTTCGATGATTCCGGTGAACACGCGGGGTCCTCTCTGGGCGTGGTGGTGGCGGGCGGTCAGGCGCCGCCGTCCGCCACCCGATCGTAGGTGAGCAGGAGGTCGTCGCCCACCGCGCGCACCGAGGTGCGGCGCAGGCGGAGCGCGTCGCCGATGCTGCGGGCGCCCCCGCCCAGCAGGGCGGGGCGGCCGTCGCCGAGCAGGGCGGGCGCCAGGTAGTGCTCGACTCGGTCGACGAGCCCGGCCGCGACGAACGCGCCGGCGAGCACCGGGCCGCCCTCCACCTGCACGTCGCAGCAGCGCCCGGCCAGCGCGCGCAGCACGGCGGCCGGGTCGTGCCCCGGCACGAACAGGGTCTCGGCGGCGGCGTCGCGCACC
>CAZDSL010000498.1:0-2139 GCA_964507655.1 uncultured Mycobacteriaceae bacterium
GGGCCCGACATGGCGCCCACCGCGCCCGACAGCGCCGCGGCGGCGTCGGCCCCCGTCGACGCGATGACGCGCGCGGTGAAGGTGGAGGCGTTCATGCCGTGTTCGGCGGCCGAGACCCAGTACGCGTCGACGGCGCGCACGTGGGCGGGGTCGGGCTCGCCTTTCCAGCGCACCATGAACCGCTCGGTGATGGTGTCGCACTGGTCGATGCGCGCCTGCGGCACGGCCGGCTGGTAGATGCCGCGGGCCGACTGGGCCACGTACGACAGCGCCATCACCGACGCACGGGCGAGCTGGTCGCGGGCGGTGGCGTCGTCGGTGTCGAGCAGCGGGGCGAACCCCCAGATGGGGGCGAGCATGGCCAGCCCGGCCTGGACGTCGACGCGCACGTCGCCGGTGTGGATGGGCAGCGGGAACGGCTCGGCAGGCGGCAGGCCCGGACCGAAGCGGCCGTCCACCAGCAGCGCCCAGGCATTGCCGAAGGTGACGCGGCGGGCGACGAGGTCCTCGATGTCGACGCCGCGGTAGCGCAGCCGGCCGCCGTTCTTGTCCGGCTCGGCGATCTCGGTGGTGAAGGCGGTGACGCCCTCGAGGCCCTCGGCGAAACCCTCGGGCAGATCTGCGGCGGTGGCCATGGCCGTACTCCTTGCGTCGCTCGCTGAGTCCCACGCCACAGTAACCGCCGCGGCGGGGGCGGCAGTACTGTTCTGCCGATGCGCCCCGCGGCCGCGCGGCGCACGGCGGCGACGACGGCGAGGGAGAGCGGTGGGCGGACTCAGGCGCGCGTTCGCCGACACCGCCCCGCTGCGCAACCCGGACTTCCGGCGGCTGTGGCTGGCCGAGATCGTCACCGTCGTGGGCGCGCAGCTCACCGTGGTCGCGGTGCCGCAGCAGATCTTCGACATCACCCGCAGCTCGGCCTATGTGGGCCTGGCCGCGGTGTTCGGCCTGGCGCCGCTGATCGTGTTCGGGCTGTGGGGAGGCGCGCTCGCCGACGCGATGGATCGCCGCACGCTGATGATGATCACCACGGTGGGGCTGTGCGCGACGTCGCTGGCGTTCTGGGCGCAGGCGTGGCTGGGCCTCGGCAACGTGTGGCTGGTGCTGGTGCTCTTCGCGGTGCAGCAGGCGTTCTTCGCGGTGAACTCGCCCACCCGCGCCGCCATCTATCCGCGGCTGCTGCCGGCCCGCCACCTCGCGGCCGCCAACTCGCTGCACATGACGGTGATGCAGTTCGGCGCCATCGTCGGGCCGCTCCTCGGCGGCGTGCTACTGGCGTTCGCGGGGCTGTCGGCCATGTACCTCATCGATTCGATCACGCTCTTCGCCACCTTCTGGGCGGTGTTCCGGCTGCCCGCGCTGCCGCCCGGGGCGGCGGCGGTGCGGGCCGGTCTGCGCTCGGTGATCGACGGGTTCGCCTACCTCTCGCGGCACACGGTGCTGCTCGCCTCCTTCGTCGTCGACATCATCGCGATGGTCTTCGGCATGCCGCGCGCGCTGTTCCCGCAGATGGCGTTCGAGAGCTTCGGCGGGCCGCCCGAGGGCGGCACCGTGGTGGGCCTGCTGTTCGCCGCGATGTCGGTGGGCGCGGTGCTCGGCGGGGTGTTCTCCGGCTGGCTGCCGCGGGTGCGGCGGCAGGGCCTGGTGGTGGTCGCGGCGATCGTCGTGTGGGGCGCGGCGATGACGGGGTTCGGGCTCGCCTCGGCGGGCGGGCCGGCGTGGCTGTGGGTGGCGCTGGCGATGCTCGCGCTGGGCGGGGCGGCCGACATGGCCTCGGCGGCGCTGCGCTCGACGATGCTGCAGGAGGCGGCGGCCGACGAGGTGCGCGGGCGCCTGCAGGGCGTGTTCACCGTGGTGGTGGCGGGCGGTCCGCGCCTGGGCGACCTGGCGCACGGCACCGCCGCGGCCACCGTGGGCACCGCCGCCGCGGCGGCCGGCGGGGGAGTGCTGGTGATCGTCGGCGTGCTGCTGGCGGCGGCGGCGCTGCCGGCGTTCGTGCGGTACCGGGTGCGGCGCTGACGGCGGGGCCGGTGCTGTGCCGACGGCGGGAGCTGTGCACGCTGACGGCGGGGGCGGTGCACGCCGACGGCGGGGCCGGTGCAGCGGGCGTACCGATCGGTAATCCGATGTGTGCAGGTC
>CAZDSL010000499.1:0-2133 GCA_964507655.1 uncultured Mycobacteriaceae bacterium
CGGACGGGCTCGACCAGTTCCTCACCCGCGTGTTCGCCGGTGAGATCCAAGAGGGCGCCGACTGGACGGCGCTGCTGCAGCTGCGCGACCAGCAGGCCGGCATCTCCGGCAAGATCTACTCGCGCACCGACCCGCAGTCCAGCCTGCGGATGATCGCCACCAACATCACCGGGCAGATCAGGAAGGGGTGGTTCCCCCTCAACGATTTCCTCTCCCGCGCGCAGACGTCCTACGCCAGCGAGCTGATGGATGTGCGCAACAAGTGGGCCCACAACGAGCCGTTCTCCGGCGACGACGCCTACCGCGCCCTCGACACCATGGAGCGCCTGCTCACCGCCGCCGGCCAGCCCGAGCAGGCCGAGGAGGTGCGCCGGGCCCGCGTCGAGGTCCAGCGACTCTCGGCCGAACGCACCGACCGCCGCGCCGTCGCGTCCTCCGGCATCGCCGAGATCGGCTCGACGGGCATCGCCCCGTGGCGCGAGGTGCTGCGCCCGCACGAGGATGTGGCCAGCGGCAACTTCCACGCCGCCGAGTTCGCCGCCGACCTGGCCATGGTGGCCCGCGGCGACGGCGACCCCGAATACACCGACCCGGTGCCGTTCTTCCAGCGCACCTACCTCACTGAGGGGCTGCGCGACCTCATCGTGCGGGCCGTCCGGCGCCTCGGCGGCGACGCCAACGCCTCCCCCGTCATCAACCTGCAGACCAACTTCGGCGGCGGCAAGACGCACTCGATGCTGGCGGTGTGGCACCTGGCCTCCGGCACGCCCGCCATCGACTACCCGCAGGACGTCCAGGACGTGCTCACCGGGCTGACACTGCCGGAGTCCGTGCGCCGGGTGGCGCTGGTGGGCACCCGGATCCAGGCCGGCGCCGTCAAGCACATGCCCGACGGCACAGCCGTCAACACCCTCTGGGGGCTGCTCGCCTGGCAACTCGGCGGCGCCGACGGCTACGCGATCGTCGAGGAGTCCGACCGCGCCGGCACCAACCCCGGCGAGGCACTGCGCACCCTGTTCCAGCGCTTCGGCCCCGCGGTGATCCTCATCGACGAGTGGGTGGCCTACGCCCGCATGCTCTACGGCCGCGATGACTTGGTGGACGGCACCTTCGACGCCCAGTTCACCTTCGCCCAGACCCTCACCGAGGTCGCCAAGTCCGTCCCCGGCGTGCTGGTGCTCATCTCCATCCCCGCCTCCGCCGAGATGAGGGACGGCGAGTACGTCGGCGACGAGGAAGAGGTGGGCGGCGAGAACGGCCGCGCCGCGCTGCGCATGCTGCGCAAGGCCATCGGGCGCGTCGCCGACCAGTGGCGTGCCGCCGGCGCGGAGGAGGCCTTCGAGATCGTCCGCCGCCGCCTGTTCGAAACCCCCGACGCCCAGGCGCTGGCGCAGATCAGCGCCACCGCCCGCGCGATGGTGGAGTTCTACCGCAAGAACAGCGCCGACTTCCCCCGGGAGGTGCGCGAGAACGAGTACGAGGAGCGCATCCGCCGCAGCTACCCGGTGCACCCGGAGCTGTTCGACCGGCTCTACCAGGACTGGTCCACGCTCGAGCGTTTTCAGCGCACCCGCGGCGTGCTGCGGCTGATGAACACCATCGTGGGCCAGCTGTGGCGCGAGAACGACTCGGCGCCGCTGATCATGCCCGGTTCCGTGCCGCTGCGCTCGGACGCGGTGCTCACCGAGCTCACCCAGTACCTGGGCGACGAGTGGAAAGCGCTGATCGACACCGACGTGGACGGCGAACACGCCGCACCGGCCCGCGTGGATGCCGCCAACAAGGCGCTGGGCCAGCGGCTGGTCACCCAGCGCCTGGCGCGCACCGTGTTCATGGGCGCCGCCCCCACGCTCACCTCGGCGCACAAGGGCATCGACCAGCAGCGCGTGTTCCTGGGCACCGCCCTGCCCGGCGACCAGCCCGGCAACTTCCACTCCGCGCTCAACCGCCTGGCCAACACCGCCACCTACTTCTACAGCTCCGGCGCGATGTACTGGTACGACACCCAGGCCAACACAACCCGCACGGCCGCCGACTACGCCGAGCGGCTGCACCCCGAGGACGTGTGGGCCGAGGTTGTGAGCCGGCTCGAGAAGCACCGCAAGATCACGGCCGACGGGTTCGCCGCCGTGC
>CAZDSL010000500.1:0-2106 GCA_964507655.1 uncultured Mycobacteriaceae bacterium
GCAGGCGCCCACGCCAACGACACCCCGCTGCTGGTGAACACCGTCGGGTCGTGGGATCACCGGCCGCAGGCGCGCACCGCCGTGCCGAACCTGTTCCTGGCGGGCGACTACGTGCGCACCGACATCGACCTCGCGACGATGGAGGGGGCGGACGAGTCGGCGCGGGCCGCGGTCGATGCGCTGCTCGACGCCGCCGACTCGCCGGCGGCACGCTGCCCGATGTTCCGCCTCCACGAGCCGCCCGAGCTGCAGCCGATGCGCGATCTCGACGCGCAGCGTTACCGCGCCGGGCTGCCGCACATCCTCGATCGGTGACGCGGCGGGTCCGCCCCGCGATGCCGCCGGCCGCTCAGTGGCCCGTCTTGATCATCTCCGCGCACTTCTCGCCGATCATCATCGTGGTGATGTTGGGATTGACCGCGACGATCCGGGGCATCACCGACGCGTCCGCCACCCGCAGCCCGCGGACGCCCTTGACCCGCAGCTGCGGGTCGAGCGGGGCGTCGGGGTCGCCGGGCGCGCCCATCGGCACCGACCCGGCCGGGTGGTAGACGGTGTTGTGGGTGCGCGAGATGTAGTCGGCGATCTCGTCGTCGGTGCGCACGTCGTCGCCGGGGAACAGCTCCATGCCCGCCCACTCGGCCATGGCCGGCTGCGCGACGATCTCGCGGGCCAGCCGGATGCCGCGGGTCATGATCTCCATGTCGTACGGGTCGGTGAAGTAGCGCGGGTCCACGCGCGGCTTGTCGCGGAAGTCGCGGCTGCGCAGCCGCACCGTCCCCTGCGAGCGCGCGTGCGTGACGTTGGGGGTGAGGCAGAAGGCATTGTCGGACGTGGGGTAGCCCTGGCGCACTGTGTGCATGTCGAACGGAGTGTTGCCGAAGTGGAACATCAGGTCGGGCCGATCGAGCCCCTCCTCGGTGGCGGTGAAGATGCCGATCTCCCACCACTGCAGCGACTCGGTGACCATGGGCTTGCGCGCGTCCCACTGGATGACGCCCTCGGGGTGGTCCTGCAGGTGCGAGCCCACGCCGGGGGAGTCCACCCGCACGTCGACCCCCACCTCGCGCAGGTGCGCGGCCGGCCCGATGCCCGAGAGCATGAGCAGCTTGGGCGTGTCGATGGCGCCCGCGCTGACGATCACCTCGCGGCGGGCGTGGATGGTGTCGGTGTGCACCAGGTCGGGGTTGCGCACCTGCACGCCGGTGCAGCGCATCTCGTCGTCGAGCACCAACTGCTTGGCCCACAGCCCGGTGAGGACGGCGAGGTTGGCGCGGGTGTCCATGATCGGGTGCAGGTAGGACACCGACGACGACGCGCGCACGCCGTTGTCGAGGGCGTTGGTCTGGAAGAAGCCGGCGCCCTCGACCACGGTGCCGTTGTTGAACTGCACGGTGGGGATGCCGGCCTGCGCGCAGGCCTGCAGGATCGCGATGCCGGCAGGATCCTCGGCGGGGATGTTGCGGATGCGGACGGGGCCGTCGTGGCCGTGCCGCTCGCCCGGCTGGTCGTTGTTCTCCAGCTTGCGCACCAGCGGCAGGGTCTTCTCCGACTCCCACCCGGTGCACCCCCACTTCGTGGCCCACTCGTCCATGTCCTCGGCCGGAGGCCAGAACGCGATGCACGAATTGTGCGAGGAGCAACCGCCCAGCACCTTCGCCCGCGCATGGCGCATGAAGGAATTGCCGTGCTCCTGCGGTTCGATCAGGTAATCCCAGTCGTAGCCGGATTCGAGCAGCGCAGGCCAGCGGGTCAGCTGCAGGATCGCGTCGTCGCCGACGTCGCTGGGCCCCGCCTCGATGAGAGCCACGGACACCGACGGGTCCTCGCTGAGACGCGACGCGACCGCCGCGCCCGCACTGCCGCCGCCTACCACCACGTAATCGAATCGCAGGTCTGCCATGGGTTCTCCTTCGCTCGGTCGGCGGGGTCAGTGCTGCGGGAACCAGCCGGTGACGGCGGGCCGCAGGTTCTGATAGATGTGCTTGGTCTCCTGGTACTCGGCCAGGCCGCTGGGGCCCAGTTCGCGGCCCACGCCCGACGCCCCGTAGCCGCCCCACTCGGCCTGCGGCAGGTAGGGGTGGAAGTCGTTGATCCACACCGTGC
>CAZDSL010000501.1:0-2105 GCA_964507655.1 uncultured Mycobacteriaceae bacterium
CCCTCGGCGGAGGCCCGGATGGTCCCCTCGGCGGCGGCCCCCTCGGCGGCGGCCCGGATGGCCGCGCGGTGATCCTCGGCCGCATCCGCCGCGCGCTGGGCGACCCGCTCCCGCCCGTCGACATCCCCCGCGACTACGACCCCGCCTCCCCCGAGGTGGGCACCCCCGCCCTGCTCGACCTGTTCGCCCGGCGCATGGAGGGCACCCACGCCACCGTGCGGCGCGTGGACTCCGCCGCCGTGCCGCAGGCGGTGGCCGAGGCGGCGCGGCGGCGCGGGCTGCGGCGGGTGATCGTGCCCGACGGCTTCGACGCCGCGTGGCTGCCCGGCGCGGACGCGTTCGAGCGGGTCGCCGACGCGCCGCCGCTCACCACCGCGCAGGTGGAGGCCGTCGACGGGGTGGTCACCACCGCCACCGTCGCGGCGGCCGATTCGGGCACCTTCGTGCTCGACGGCGGCCCGGGCCAGGGCCGGCGCATCCTCTCGCTCCTGCCCGACGCGATGATCGTCGTGCTCCCGGCGTCGTCGGTGGTGGCCGACTTCCCCGCCACCGTCGCGCGGATGACGCCCACCGCGCCGCTCACCCTCGTCTCGGGCCCGTCCGCCACCGTCGACATCGAGCTCAGCCGAGTCGACGGCGTGCACGGCCCCCGCGAACTCGACGTGCTCATCGTCGAGGACGCCTGACGGCGGGCGCACCATGTCCGGTCCCGGCACCGCGTGGCAGCGGCTGGCTCCCCTGATCGACCTGGTCACCCCCATGGCGATGCGCGCCGTCGCCACCGCCCGCGTCCCCGACGCACTCGCCGGCGGGCCGCTCGACATCCCCACGCTGGCGGCGCGCACCGGGTGCGACGCCGACGCGCTGGGCCGGCTCCTGCGCCTGCTCGCCGCCCGCGGCGTGTTCACGGAGCACGACGGCCGCTTCGCCAACGGCGCGACGGCCGAGCTGATGCGCAGCGACCACCCGTCGGGCATGCGTGTGCAGCTCGACCTCGACGGGTTCGGCGGGCGGATGGACCTCGCCTTCACCGGCATCATGCACACCCTGCACACCGGACGGCCCGCGTTCGAGGCGGTCTACGGGGCGCCGTTCTGGGAGTACCTGGCGGCGTACCCGGCGATGTCGGAGGGCTTCGACGCGATGATGGCGTCCGGCCCCGAATACGTCGACGACGTGGTCGGCGCCTACGAGTGGCCGGCCGAGGGGCGCATCGTCGACGCGGGCGGCGGCACGGGGGCGCTGCTCGCCGCGGTCCTGCGGGCCCGGCCGGGGCTGCGGGGCACCGTCGTCGACCTGCCCGAGACGGCCCGCCGCGCCCGCGAGCACTTCGCCGCCGAGGGGCTGTCCGACAGGGCCGACGCGGTGGGCGGCAGCTTCTTCGACCCGCTGCCCGCGGCGCCCGGCGCGACGTACGTGCTGAGCAGCGTGCTGCACGACTGGCCCGACGACGACGCGGCCGCGATCCTGCGCCGGTGCGCCGAGGCGGCGGGGCCGGAGGGCACGGTGCTCATCGTGGAGGGGCCCGGCACGGCGGGCGGCGTGGACTCCGATACGGCAGGCCCCGGCTCCGAGGGGGCCGCCGACTTCGCCGAGATGAGCCTGCGCATGCTGGTCCTCGCCGGGGGGCTCCAGCGCGACGCCGCGGCACTCGCCGCCCTCGCCGGGCGCGCGGGGCTCGCTGCGGTGCGCACGGTGGCGACGCCGCTGGGCCAGTGCATCGTCGAATGCCGGGCGGCCGGGCGCGGGTGAGGGCGCGCCCGCGTCACCGGGTGAGGCGCGTGACCATCGTGTAGTCCTTGGCCGGGCCGCGCACGTCCCAGCGCACCGTCCAGGCGCGGGGGGCGGCGCGGCCGGCGTTCCCCGGCGGCGCGTCCAGCTCGATGCGCCCGCGGTACAGGTCGGCGCCGCACAGGTGCTCCACCTGCTCGCCCGCCGTCCACGGGTGGAAGTCGCGGCCGTCCTCGAACAGGACGAACCAGCCGTCGCCGCGCCGCACCACGAACATCGTCCGGAACACCTCGAGTTCCCGCCCGCCGATGCGCAGGGTGCCCCGCTCGGACCAGCGGATACGGGAGGCCGCGGTGCGCTCGGCCCTCGTCGGC
>CAZDSL010000502.1:0-2103 GCA_964507655.1 uncultured Mycobacteriaceae bacterium
TCCCGCAGCCGCTGCTCCGCGCCGCCGCCGGGGCGCAGCGCCACCGCGGCCAGCGCGGCGAGCACCGCGTCGTCGGGCACGCCCGCACCCCGCGCGCGCTCGAGGATCTTCTCGGCCAGCGCCAGCGCCGGCTGCCCCGTCGCGATGCCGTCCATGCACGACCCGCCGGGCCGCTCGGCCGACTTGGCCCGTTCCCAGTCGTCCACCTGTGTCTGCAGGTCCACTCCCCCGGCCAGCACGCCCGCCGACCGCGCCGACACCTTGCGGATGAACGACTCGGCGACGTCGTCGATGGTGAAGCCGGCGCCGATGCGGGCGTGGAAGAGCACCTGCAGCAGCACGTCGCCCAGCTCGGCGACCAGCTCGTCGCGCCCCCCGGCGTCGATGGCGTCGACCAGCTCGTAGGTCTCCTCGATGAGGTAGCGCACGAGGCTGGCGTGGGTCTGCCGCGACTCCCACTCGCCGTCGGTGCAGAGCCTGTCCATCAGCTCCACCGCGTCGAGCAGCCGGGAGCCCTCGCGCGCGCGTGCGTCGCCGCGCGCGCCGTCGGTGTTCACGCCGGGGCGGCGGCGGGCAGGCCCGCGGCCAGGTCGATCATCCCCGCGGGCTTGCCGTCCATCGCCAGCAGGAAATCGACGACGAACTGCAGCAGGTCCATGTCGCGCAGCCGGGCCGAGCCGAGCCCGCCGGTGCGCGGCATGGGCACCTGCACCTGCGAGGTGGTGGCCCGGAACGTCGCGCCTCGGTAGAGCCGCTTGAGCCGCATCTGCTTCGAATCGGGCAGCGGCATGGGCGCCAGCCGCACCTGGGTGCCGCTCACCGTGACGTCGGTGATGCCCTGCTCGCGGCACAGCAGGCGCAGGCGGGCCACCGCCAGCAGCCGCTGCACCTCCACCGGCACCGGGCCGTAGCGGTCGACCAGCTCCTCGACGACGGCGGCCAGCCCGGCCTCGTCGGCCGCCGAGGCGATCTTGCGGTAGGCCTCGAGCCGCAGGCGGTCGCCGTCGATGTAGTCGGGCGGGATGTGCGCGTCCACCGGCAGGTCCACGTGCACCTCCTTGACCTCCTCGGGCATGGTCACCGGCGTGCCGTCGGCCACCGCGCGGTACGCCTCCACGGCCTCGCCCACCAGCCGCACGTACAGGTCGAAGCCCACGCCCGCCACGTGGCCCGACTGCTCGGCGCCCAGCACGTTGCCGGCGCCGCGCAGCTCGAGGTCCTTCATCGCCACCGCCATGCCCGCTCCCAGCTCGTTGTTGCGGGCGATGGTGGTGAGGCGGTCGTACGCCGTCTCGGTCAGCGGCTTCTCGGGCGGGTACAGGAAGTAGGCGTAGCCGCGCTCGCGCCCGCGGCCCACGCGCCCGCGCAGCTGGTGCAGCTGGGCCAGGCCCAGGGCGTCGGCCCGCTCGACGATGAGCGTGTTGGCGTTGGAGATGTCCAGGCCCGTCTCGATGATCGTGGTGCACACGAGCACGTCGAACTCGCGGTTCCAGAACCCCTGCACCGTCTGCTCCAGGGTCTCCTCGTTCATCTGGCCGTGTGCGGTGACGATGCGCGCCTCGGGGACCAGCTCGCGCAGGCGCGCCGCCGCCTTGTCGATGGAGCTGACCCGGTTGTGCACGTAGAACACCTGGCCGTCGCGCAGCAGCTCGCGCCGGATGGCGGCCGCCACCTGCTTGTCGGCGTAGGCCCCGACGTAGGTGAGGATGGGGTGGCGCTCCTCCGGCGGGGTGAGGATGGTGGACATCTCGCGGATGCCGGCGAGGCTCATCTCGAGCGTGCGCGGGATGGGCGTGGCCGACATGGTGAGCATGTCGACGTGCGTGCGCAGCGCCTTGATGTGCTCCTTGTGCTCGACGCCGAAACGCTGCTCCTCGTCGACGATCACCAGGCCCAGGTCCTTCCACCGCACGCCCGTCTGCAGCAGCCGGTGGGTGCCGATGACGATGTCGACCTCGCCGTCGGCCATGCCCTCCACGGTGGCCCGCGCCTCGGCGGGCGCCGTGAAGCGCGACAGGCCCTTGATGGTGACGGGGAAGCCCGCCATGCGGTCCTCGAACGTCTGCTGGTGCTGCTGGGCCAGCAGCGTGGTGGGCACCAGCA
>CAZDSL010000503.1:0-2093 GCA_964507655.1 uncultured Mycobacteriaceae bacterium
CCATGTTGCGCGTGTACTGCTCGTGCCCGGGCGTGTCGGCGACGATGAACTTGCGTTTGGTGGTGGTGAAGAACCGGTAGGCGACGTCGATGGTGATGCCCTGCTCACGCTCGGCGGCCAGCCCGTCGACGAGCAACGCGAAATCGAGGTTCGCGCCCTGCGTGCCGGATTTGCGCGAGTCGGACTCGAGGGCGGCGAGCTGGTCTTCGAAGACCAGTTTCGACTCATACAGCAGCCGGCCGATCATCGTGGACTTGCCGTCGTCGACGCTGCCGCAGGTGATGAACCGCAGCATGGACTTGTTGGCGTGCAGGTCCAGATACGCGTCGATATCGGCGGCGATCAGATCGGAGTCGACCATACGGTCGGGGCCGACGGGGGTCGATACCTGTGCCATCAGAAGTAGCCTTCCTGCTTCTTGCGCTCCATCGAGGCGGTGGAGTCGGAATCGATGACGCGGCCCTGCCGCTCGGAGGTGGTGGTGAGGAGCATTTCCTGGATGATCCCGGTCAGGGTGGACGCCTCGGACTCGACGGCGCCGGTCAGCGGATAGCAGCCGAGAGTGCGGAACCGGACGCTGCGCAGCTGCGGCGTCTCCCCGGGCTCGAGCGGCATGCGGTCGTCATCGACCATGATCAGCGTGCCGTCGCGCTCGACGACGGGGCGCTGGTCGGCGTAGTACAGGGGCACGATCGGGATGGATTCGCGCAGGATGTACTGCCAGATGTCGAGCTCGGTCCAGTTCGACAGGGGGAACACGCGCAGCGACTCGCCGCGCGCCTTGTTCAGGTTGTAGAGCTGCCACAACTCGGGGCGCTGACGCTTGGGGTCCCACCGGTGCTCGGGCGAGCGGATCGAGAAGATCCGCTCTTTGGCCCGCGACTTCTCCTCGTCGCGGCGGCCCCCGCCGAACGCGGCGTCGAAGCCGTACTTGTCGAGGGCCTGCTTGAGGCCCTCGGTCTTCCACATGGTGGTGTGCACCGCGGAACCGTGCTCGAACGGGTTGATGCCGCGGGCGACGCACTCGGGGTTGCGGTGCACCAGTAGCTCGATGTCGTCGGCCGCGGCGATCCGGTCGCGGAACCGGTACATTTCCTGGAACTTCCAGGTGGTGTCCACATGCAGCAGCGGGAACGGCAGGCGCGACGGGAAGAACGCCTTGCGCGCCAGGTGCAGCATCACCGACGAGTCCTTGCCGATCGAGTACAGCATCACCGGGTTCTCGCTGCCGGCGACGGTCTCGCGCATGATGTGGATGGCCTCGGCCTCGAGCCGGTCGAGGTGGGTCAGCGTCGGCGCCGCCGTGCGGGCGGCAGGGTCGATCGTGGTCATCGGTTGAGCACCTCCAGTGCGTGGGCGGCGAGTTCGGGCCGGCAGATCAGCAGGTCGGGCAGGGCCGGGTCGGGGCGGTTGTAGCGCAGCGGCGTGCCGTCGACACGCGAGACATGCAGGCCCGCCGCCGCGGCGACGGCCACCGGGGCGGCGGAGTCCCACTCGTATTGGCCGCCGACGTGCGCGTACACCTCCGCCTCCCCGCGCACCACGGCCATCGCCTTGGCGCCCGCGGAGCCCATCTCCACCAGCGTCCCGCCGAGCGGCCCGGCCAGGGCCAGGATCGGCTCGGGGCGGCGCGTGCGGCTGACGAGGATGCGCGGCGCAGCGGGCACCGGTGCGGCCAGCGGATCCGGGTGGCTGCTACTGGTCAGCGTGACGCCGAGAGCGGGCAGCGCCACCGCGCCGGCCACGAGCTCGCCGGCCTCCACCAGCGCCACGTGCACGGCCCAGTCGGTACGCGGCGGCTCGCCGAACTCGCGGGTCCCGTCGAGCGGGTCGACGATCCACACCCGCTCGGCGTCCAACCGGGCCGGGTCGTCGGCGCCTTCCTCGGACAAGACCGCGTCGCCGGGGAAGCGTTCGGCGAGCAGCCGCATCAGCAGCGCGTGGCTGTCGGCGTCACCGCGGGCACGCAACGCGGCCCGGGCCCGCTCGTCGAGGCCGCCGGCCACGGCGGCCTCGCGGCGCAGCTCGAGCAGCAACGCACCGGCCGCATCGGCAAGCTCCCCCGCCGCCACAGCATCCGCCGCGTGCAGGTC
>CAZDSL010000504.1:0-2093 GCA_964507655.1 uncultured Mycobacteriaceae bacterium
GCACCAGCGACAGGTCCTTGAGCGTGCCCACGCCCAGCATCCACACGGCGATCACCATGAGCGCGATGATCGGCAGGATCGTGGTGAGCGAGGTGTTGATCGAGCGCATGAGCGTCTGGTTGATCGCCAGGTTCGCCTGCTCGGCATAGGTGCGTCTGCGTTGGTGGAACAGCCCCTCGGTGTTCTCCTCCACCTTGTCGAACACGACGACGGTGTCATAGAGGGAGTAGCCGAGGATGGTGAGCAGGCCGATCACCGTGGCGGGCGAGACCTCGAAGCCGACGAGCGAATAGATGCCGGCGGTGACGATGAGGTCGAGCAGCACCGCCAGCAGCGCCGCGAGCGCCATGTCGCGTTCGAAGCGGATGGCGATGTACACGCCCACCAGCACCAGGAACACGACGAGCGCGAAGATCGCCTTCTTGGTGATCTCGCCGCCCCAGGTGGAGCTCACCGCCGAGACGCCGATGGTGTCGATGTTGGGCACGCCGTTGGAGTCGTGCGGCGCGAACTCGTCGAACAGGGCCTGCCGCAGCTGCACCGACTGCGGCACGCTGAGCGTCTCGGCCTGGATGAGCATCGACGCCGAACCGCCGGAGCCCACCGTCTGCACCGAGACGGGCTCGATGCCCAGGGTGTCTTCGAAGACGTCCGAGACCTCGCTGGTGCTCGAGTGCGCGGTGTCGGGGAACGTCACCCTCGAGCCGCCCTCGAAGTCGATGCCGAAGGTGAACCCGCGGATCGCGATGCTGAGGATGCAGATGAGCACCACGACGCCGGTGATCGAATAGAACGTCTTGCGCCGCGGCACGATCTGGAACGCGCCGGTGCCGGTGTACAGGCGGGAGAAGAAGCCGTGCTTGGCGGGCGTGGCCGCGGGTGTCGACTCGGCCATGTCAGCTCTCCTTCGCGACCGCGGCCAGCGCCGCAGCCTTGCGTTCGCGTGCCACCTCGGACATGGCGCCGAGGCCGTTGAAGCGGGGGTTGGCCGCCCACTGCTTCTGGGAGACGATGTGCACCAGCGGGTGCGTCACCAGGAACACCACCACCAGGTCGAGGATCGTGGTCAGGCCCAGGGTGAAGGCGAAGCCCTTCACGTCGCCGATGGCCAGGAAGTACAGCACCGCGGCGCCGATGAGGCTGACCATGTTGCCGGAGACGATGGTGCGCCGGGCCCGCGACCACGCCCGCGGCACGGCCGAGCGGAAGCTGCGCCCCTCGCGGATCTCGTCCTTGATGCGCTCGAAGTAGACGACGAACGAGTCGGCCGTGGTGCCGATGCCGATGATGAGGCCGGCGATGCCCGCGAGGTCGAGGCTGTAGCCGATGGATCTGCCCAGCAGCACCAGCAGCGGATACACCAGCGCGCCCGAGAGCAGCAGCGACAGCGTGATGAGCACGCCCAGCGCCCGGTAGTACATGAGGCAGTAGGCCAGCACCAGGATCAGGCCGACGAGGCCGGCGATGAGGCCGGCCTTGAGCGACGACAGGCCCAGGGTGGCCGAGACCGTCTTGGCGTCGGACTGCGAGAACGACAGCGGCAGCGAGCCGTACTTGAGCTGGTTGGCCAGCGCCTGCGCCTCGGACTGCGAGAAGTTGCCGTAGATGGAGGTGGCGCTGCCGGCGGGCGTGACGCCCTGGATCACCGGGGCGCTGATGACCTCGGTGTCGAGCACGAAGGCAGCCTGCTTCTGCAGGTTGTCGCGGGTGAAGTCGGCCCACGTCTGGCTGGCCGCGTCCTGGAACTCGAGCGAGACGATGTTGCCGCCCTGCTGCGGGTCGTAGTACGTCTTGGCGTCCTTGATCTCCTCGCCCTTGATGATGGCGGGGCCGAGCAGGAGCACCTGCTGCATGTCGGGGTAGCACGCCACCAGCGGCTGGGTCGGGTCGTCGTTGCCGCGCAGCGGATCGTCGCCGGTGCAGCCGGTGGCGGCCAGGTCGGTCATCGCCTTCTGCTGCACCGCCGGGTCGGTGCTCTGGCGGGTCTTCTTGGCGTCCTCGATCTCCTGGCGCGCCTTGTCCGTCATCTCCGCGTCGGCGGACCCCGCGGCGGGGGCCGGGCTGTCGGCGGGGGCCGGGGTGTCCGCGGGGGC
>CAZDSL010000505.1:0-2086 GCA_964507655.1 uncultured Mycobacteriaceae bacterium
GGTCCTCGAGCTGCTCGAGCACCAGGTTGCCGCCGATCTGGTCGTACGCCAGCACGGCCCAGCCGGAGCCCTGGATGCTGTTGGCGACGGCGGTGAAGTGCGCCTGGAACTTGTCGAACGAGCCGAACTGCTCGTCGATGGCCGCGGCCAGCTCGCCCTCGGGCTTGTCGCCGCCGTCGGGCGACATGTTGTTCCAGAAGATCGAGTGGTTGGTGTGGCCGCCGAGGTGGAAGGCGAGGTTGCGCGACAGGAGCGGGGCCTTGGCGCCGATGGTGCCGTCCTCACGGGCCTCCGCCATGGCCTTCAGCGCGGCGTTGGCGCCGGAGACGTACCCGGCGTGGTGCTTGTCGTGGTGGATCTGCATGATCTCACCGGAGATGTGCGGCTCCAGCGCGCTGTAGTCGTACGGGAGTTCCGGAAGGGTGTACTCAGCCACGATCATCCTTTCTGAGCGCGGGCGCGGCGCGCGGGGATCCGTGTGCATCCGTGCGCGGGGCCCGGTCTGTGTCGAACTGTCCGCTCCCCACCTTTGTGGATGCCGCGCGTTTCTGCAATACCGGTGGTCAGCGGTCGGACGGGCCGTGGGCGGCGGCGTAGTGTCGGGGGCATGGCCCTGTTCGATCAGCTCTCCCAGATGATGGCGCGGCGGTCCACGATGGTGGACGCGGCCTCCGCGCTGCCCGGCCGCGACGAGCCGATGCCCGTGCCCGAGCGGCACGAAGTCACCGGCGCGCCGATGGCCCCGCCGTACCCCGAGGGGATGGAGGTCGCCGTGTTCGGCCTCGGCTGCTTCTGGGGCGTCGAGCGCGAGTTCTGGCAGACCGACGGCGTGCACGTCACCGCCGCCGGCTATGCGGGCGGGTTCACCCCCAACCCCACCTACGAGGAGGTGTGCAGCGGGCGCACCGGGCACGCCGAGGTGGTCCAGGTGGTGTTCGACCCGGCCGTCGTCCCCTATCGCGACCTGCTCCGCATGTTCTGGGAGAACCACGACCCCACGCAGGGCATGCGCCAGGGCAATGACGTAGGCACCCAGTACCGGTCGATCCTGCTCACCATCGGCGACGCGCAGGCCGCCGCCGCGGCCGAGACGCAGGCCGCGTTCGCCGCGGCGCTCCAGGAGGCCGGCTACGGCGCCGTGACCACCGAGGTCGCCCCGCTCGAGTCCACCGGCGCGGGCCGGTTCTTCTTCGCCGAGCCCGTGCACCAGCAGTACCTGGCGAAGAACCCCCACGGGTACTGCCCCGTGCACTCCACCGGGGTGCGCTGCTCGGCCTGAACCGGATCCCGCGCAACCGCTTGACGGTCCGGCCCCGCGCTGGTGTGCTGGTAGTCGGCAGTTCCCGTAGAGGCGAGACAGCGCGGCACCGGGTCGGCGGTGCCGGTCCGGCCCCGCCGTGGGCCCGTTCCACGGCGTCGGGGGAGGGCCCATCCGGCCGTCGGCGCGCCCGCGCGGGACGGAGCACCATGAGCACCGACGAGGGCCCGGGCGGTTTCACCACCACCGATGCCGGCATCCCGGTGGAAAGCGACGCACATTCGCTCACCATCGGCCCCGACGGCCCCATCGCCCTGCACGACGCCTACCTCGTCGAGCAGATGGCCCAGTTCAACCGCGAACGCGTGCCCGAGCGCCAGCCGCACGCGAAGGGCGGCGGCGCGTTCGGCCACTTCCAGGTGACGGCCGACGTCTCCGCCTACACCAAGGCCGACGTCTTCCAGCCCGGGCGCCGCACCGAGATGCTCGTGCGCTTCTCCACGGTGGCGGGCGAGCGCGGCAGCCCCGACACCTGGCGCGACCCGCGCGGGTTCGCCCTGAAGTTCTACACCACGCAGGGCAACTACGACATGGTCGGCAACAACACGCCGGTGTTCTTCATGCGCGATCCGCTGAAGTTCCAGCATTTCATCCGCTCGCAGAAGCGGCGGGCCGACACCAACCTGCGCGACCACGACATGCAGTGGGACTTCTGGACGCTCTCGCCCGAGTCGGCCCACCAGGTGACGTGGCTGATGGGCGACCGCGGCATCCCCAAGACGTGGCGGCACATGAACGGCTACTCCAGCCACACCTACATGTGGGTCA
>CAZDSL010000506.1:0-2063 GCA_964507655.1 uncultured Mycobacteriaceae bacterium
GGCCGGATCCGGCCATCTCACCCCCGAGTTGCGGTAGATCCTTGTCAGTTGCCTCTTATGAGTACAGCCGCTCGGCCAGCTCCTGCTTGGCCGCCACCGCGGCGGCGCGGTCGGCGGCGGAGAACCCGCCCGCCGTGGGCCGGGCGGGGATCGTCTCGCCCTCGTGCTGCAGCGTCCAGCGCGAGCCGGCCGCCACCAGCGAGCCGTGCTTGACGTCGTAATACCCGGGCTCCGTCGCCACCGCCACGCCCGGGCACCCCGCCGCCGCGGCCACCAGGTGCGGGTGAAACCGGGTGCTGATCCACGTGCGCCGCGGCTCGAGCGGCATGCCGTGGTGCCACAGCTCCCGGAACGGCACGAACCGCGCGCCGGCCAGCCGCTCGCCCAGCATCTCGTAGACCACGCGGTCTTTGCCGGGGATGCCCTCGACCACGGTGACCTCGCGCGGGTCCACCTCCCAGGCGTCGAGCACCCGCCCCGTCCAGTGCGCGAGCGCCTCGGCCCCGGCGCGCCCGCCCGCGGTGAACCTGCCGGTGAGGTCGGACTGCAGGCACAGCACCACCCCGCCGTCTCCCTCCACCGCCGCGTCCTCGCCCAGCGGCCGCGCGCCGCCCACCGCCAGCCAGGCGTCGTCGCCGCCGCTCGAGGCCCCGGGCGCCCCGGCGATCACGTCGAAGGAGGCGTCGTCGCGGGTGTCGAACAGCGCGAACGCGGCCGACGCCTCCACCAGCGCCGCGCCGGCCTCCCCCTCGGCCGCCGGCAGCAGGCCCTGCCCGGTGGCCGCCGCGGGGATGCCGAGCCGCCGCGCCACCGCCGCCACGGCCGTGACCAGCGCGATGTGGTCGGGCCACACGCCGTTGAGGTAGCCGCCGCCGAGCAGGTGGATGCTGTCGGCGCGGTGCAGCAGCGCCACGCCCTCGTCGAGGCGGGGCTCGGCGCCCAGGTGCGCCGCCGCGTGCGCGCTCCACTCCCACACCGCGCCGGGCCGGTGGTTCTCGTGGGCGAGGGGCATCATGCGCCAGAGCGTGTCGACCACCGTGAGCCGCGGGTGCGCGCCGCGGAGCAGCAGCGTCGCCTGGCCCGGCGAGTGGCAGTCGAGCACCACGTCGTCGCCGGGGCACGTCCGGACCAGGTGATCGAGCCAGGCGCGGGCGATGAGCTCGTCGCCGTAGTTGGGCAGCCCGGCGGGGGCGACGAGATAGTGGATGCGGGACGGGCGCCGGCCGGCGAGGCGGGCGGCGCGGGCCCGCAGCTGAGCGCGCATCGCCCCAGGCTACGTGGCTGCGCGGCGGTGGGCCCCGAGGGGTCAGGCCCGGCGCAGGACGCTCACGGCGAAGTCGGCGCCGGGCGTCCAGGGGCGCAGATCCCAGGAGGCCAGGCGCAGGTCGAGGGCGAGCCCCGCCGCCTCCGCGCGCCGGTCGAACTGCTCCACCGTCAGCGTGCGCCCCATGCCGAATCCGACGACGATGCGGCCGTCGGCGGCGAGGTGGCGGGCGACGGCGGCGAGCACGTCGCTCTCCGTGTCGGGGGCGACGAAGCAGATGACGTTGCCGGCGAGCACCGCGGCGTCGAAGGGCTCGGCGATGCCGCGGGCGGGCAGGTCGAGCTCGGCCAGGTCGCCCACCAGGTACTGCGGCCCCGGGTAGTCGGCCTCGGCGGCGGCGACGAGCGCCGGATCGACGTCCACCCCCACCACCCGGTGTCCTCGCCGGTGCAGCGCCCCCGAGACGCGTCCCGAGCCGCAGCCGGCGTCGAGCACGTGCGCGCCGGGCGGCACCATCGCGTCGATGAGCCGGGCCTCGCCGGCCAGGTCGGCGCCCTCGCGGGCCATCGTGCGGAAGCGTTCGATGTACCACTCCGAGTGGCCCTCGGAGGTGTGCGTGAACCAGCGCGGCGTCTCCGTCATGCCTGCAGCCTAGCCAGCCGTCAGCGGAACTCCACCTCGTTGCCGCGCAGCGACGGGGCGCCGATGAGCGTGGTCCAGCCGGGGATCGACGCCGCATCCTGGCCCGAGGCGGCCGCGTAGATCTGCGCCAGCTCCTGCTGCTCGGCGTCCGAGCCCG
>CAZDSL010000507.1:0-2061 GCA_964507655.1 uncultured Mycobacteriaceae bacterium
CACCGGCCGCCGAGCCCGCCCCCGCGGTAGCCGTCGACGCGCACGCGCCCGCCGGCCTTCCGCGGCCGGCGGGGCTCTCCAGCGACGTGGCCCAGGGCGGCGTGCCCGACATCAACCTCGCCGCCTACACCCACGCCGCCGACGTGCTCGCGCAGGAGATGCCGGCCTGCGGCATCGACTGGCGCCTCATCGCCGGCATCGGGATGGTCGAGTCGACCCATGCGAACCGCGGCGCCGCCGATGCCGACGGCACACTGGTCGACCCGATCTACGGCCCCCGCCTCGACGGCAGCCTGGGCGGCAACGAGGTCATCTCCGACACCGACGGCGGCAGCCTCGACGGCGACCCGGTCTACGACCGCGCCGTCGGTCCCACCCAGTTCCTGCCCGCCACCTGGCAGCGCTACGCCGAGGACGCCAACGCCGACGGCGTGGCCGATCCGCAGAACCTCTACGACGCCGCGCTCACCACCGGCCGCTACCTGTGCGATGGCGGCGTGGACCTGCGCAACCCCGCGGACGTCGTCACGGCGGTGCTGCGCTACAACCACTCCGGCGCGTACGTCGACAAGGTCGTCGGCTACGCGCACGCCTACGGCCGCGTCTGACCCCGCCACCGCGCCCCCTACCGGACGTCCCGTACCGGTCGACCTGCACAATCCCGTGAAAACCCCCGACACGACCGCGCCGTCGGAGGTAACCTGGAAACGCGGTTCCGCATCGACCGCGCTTCGGCAGTACCTCGGGTGAGAGGGGCAGGCTCCGGTGGCGCACAGGATTGTTCACAACACCGACCTCGAGCGTTTCGAGATCTACGTCGGCGAGGAGATCGGCGCCTATGCCGACTACGTCGACGTGGGCGACACGCGCAACTTCGACCACACGGTGACGAAGAACCGCTTCGAGGGCCAAGGGCTCGCCTCGGCGCTCATCGAGCATGCCCTCGACACCACCCGGGCCGAGGGCAAACGCGTGGTCACCTCGTGCACCTTCGTACTCGGATTCATCGAGTCGCACCCCCAGTACAACGACCTCGTCGCCTGACGGGCCCGCCGCGTGCGGCGGGCCCGTCAGGGGCGGGTGCGGCCGGCCCGCGCCGTCCGCCGCTCAGAGCGTGACGATGTCATGCCCCCGCAGGCCGCCGGTGAGCACCCGCAGATGCTCCTCGCGGCCACCGAGCGTGTGCTCGATGGCGAGCAGCCGGCTCGCGTAGTGGCCCACCGGGTACTCGTCGGTGACCCCGATGCCGCCGTGCAGCTGGATGGCCTCCTGGCCGATTTTCCGCGCCGACACGGCGATCTGGTACTGCACGCGCGAGGCGGTCTGCGGCGAGCTGTCGCCGTCGGCCAGCGACATCGACGCGTACATGCTCATGCTGCGGGCCAGCTCCAGCAGCACGTACATGTCGGCGGCGCGCTGCGTCAGCGTCTGGAAGGTCGCCAGCGGCACGCCGAACTGCTTGCGGGTGCGCAGGTACTCCGAGGTGAGCCGCAGCGCCTCCTCCATGGCGCCCACGGCCTCGGCCGCCAGGCCCGCCTGCGCGCGCACGTCGGCGTCGCGGAGCACCTGGGCGCAGTCGCCCACCTCGCCCAGCGGCTCGCCGGGTGCGGCATCGAGCGTCCACTGGCCGGCGCGCAGCCCGTCGTGCGTGGCGTACCCCACCCGCGCGACCCCGGCGGCGTCGGCGCGCACCAGGAACAGCCCCGTTCCGCCGTCGGGCAGCGCGGCGCTGACGATGGCCGTGTCGGCGCAGTCACCATGCGGCACAGGGTTCTTCACGCCCGAGAGCACCCAGGACCCGCCCTCCTGGCGGGCGGTGGTGGACACGGTGCGCACCGGCCAGCGCGTGCCGGGCTCGTGGTGCGCGAGCACCACCAGCTCCTCGCCGGCGGTGATGCGGCCCAGGATCGCCGCCCGCTGCTCCGCGGTGCCCTGCTGCGCGATGACGCCTCCCGCCACGACGACGACGTCGAGCAGCGGCTCGGGCACCAGCCGGCGGCCGGCCTCCGTCATCACGGCCATCACCTCGACCGGCCCCGCGCCCATGCCGCCGTCGGCCTC
>CAZDSL010000508.1:0-2061 GCA_964507655.1 uncultured Mycobacteriaceae bacterium
CGCGCCGCAGCATCTGCCGCACGATGACCTCGATGTGCTTGTCGTGGATCGACACGCCCTGCGCCCGGTAGACCTCCTGCACCTCGTTGACGAGGTGCACCTGGACGTCGCGCGGGCCCATGATGCGCAGCACCTCGTGCGGGTCGGCAGCGCCCTCGAGCAGCTGCTGGCCCACCTCGACGTGGTCCCCGTCGGCCAGCACGCGCTCGTACTGCTCGCCCTCGGGGCGGTGCTTCGCCAGGCGCTGACGCTTGGACAGCTTGTCGTAGACCACCTCTTCGCCGCCGTCGTCGGGGGTGACGGTGATGGTGTAGAAGCGGTCGTCGTCCTCGATGCGCACACGGCCCGACTGCTCGGAGATCGGCGCCTTGCCCTTGGGCACGCGCGCCTCGAACAGCTCCTGCACACGGGGCAGACCGCCGGTGATGTCCTCACCGCCGGCGCCGCCCTGGTGGAACGTGCGCATGGTCAGCTGCGTGCCCGGCTCGCCGATCGACTGGGCGGCGACGATGCCCACCGCCTCGCCGATGTCCACCAGCTGGCCGGTGGCCATGGAGCGGCCGTAGCACTTGGCGCACACGCCGGTGCCCGTGGTGCAGGTGAGCACCGAGCGCACCTTGACCTTGGTGATGCCGGCGTCGAGGAGCTTCTCGATGGCCGGGTCGCCCAGGTCGGCGTCCTTGGCCACGACGACGTTGCCGTCGGCGTCCACCGCGTCGGCCGCGAGCGTGCGGGCGAACGCGGCCGTCTCGACGTGGGCGTCGCGCACCAGGTTGCCGGTGGGCTCGCCCGCCGCGTCCAGCTCGGGCTCGGCGATCGTGATCGTGATGCCGCGCGGCGTGCCGCAGTCGACCTCACGCACGATGACGTCCTGCGAGACGTCCACCAGACGACGGGTCAGGTAGCCCGAGTCGGCGGTGCGCAGGGCGGTGTCGGCCAGGCCCTTGCGGGCGCCGTGCGTGTTGATGAAGTACTCGAGCACGGTCAGGCCCTCGCGGAACGAGGACTTGATGGGCCGCGGGATGAACTCGCCCTTCGGGTTGGTCACCAGGCCCTTCATGCCCGAGAGCGACCGCACCTGGGTCATGTTGCCCGCCGCGCCCGACTTCACGATCATCGGGATCGGGTTGTCGTCGGGGTAGTTGGCCTCCATGGCCTTGGCGACCTCTTCGGTGGCCTCCGACCAGATCTTCACGAGCTCGCTGTTGCGCTCCGCCTCGCCCACGGCGCCGCGCTGGTAGAGCTTCTCCGTCTGGTCGGCGCGCTTCTCGTACGCCTCGAGGATCGCCGTCTTCTGCGGCGGCACGAGCACGTCGGACATGGCCACCGTGACACCCGAGCGGGTGGCCCAGTAGAAGCCGGTGTCCTTGAGCTTGTCCACCGTCTGCGCCACGGTGATCATCGGGTACCGCTCGGCCAGGTCGTTGATGATCGCGGCCTGGCGCTTCTTGGGCATGACCTCGTCGATGAACGGGTAGTCGGCCGGCAGCAGCTCGTTGAAGAGCACGCGACCCAGCGTCGTGTCCGCCATCCAGGTGTCGCCCTGCTTCCACCCGTCCGGGAACAGCTCCGCCTCGACGTCGGCCGGCGGGCGCTGGCGGCTCAGGCGCACGCGGATGCGCGCCTGGATCGACAGCTTGCCCAGGTCGACGGCCATGATGGCCTCGGCGGGGCTCGAGAACACGCCGGAGGCGGCCTCGTCAGTGGACGCGGGCGTGTAGGCGCCGACGTCGCCCTCGATCTCGCGGGTCAGGTGGTACAGGCCCGTCACCATGTCGAGGCGGGGCATGGCCAGGGGGCGGCCCGACGCCGGCGACAGGATGTTGTTGCTGGCCAGCATGAGGATGCGGGCCTCGGCCTGCGCCTCGGAGGACAGCGGCAGGTGCACGGCCATCTGGTCGCCGTCGAAGTCGGCGTTGAACGCCTCGCACACCAGCGGGTGCAGCTGGATGGCCTTGCCCTCGACGAGCTGCGGCTCGAAGGCCTGGATGCCCAGGCGGTGCAGCGTGGGCGCACGGTTGAGCATCACCGGGTGCTCGTTGATGACCTCTTCGAGCACGT
>CAZDSL010000509.1:0-2054 GCA_964507655.1 uncultured Mycobacteriaceae bacterium
GCCGCCGAGCGACCCCGTGAGCGAGCCGAGGCTGCCGGTGCCGCCGGCGGCGGTGGCGATGCCCGTGGCGCCGAGGGCGAGGGCGACAGAGGCGAGGCCGGCCGCCGAGGCGACCGCGATGTTCTTTGCGCGCATTTCTGCTCCACTTTCTTGGGTGAGGGAAACTGGTCGGTCACCTCGCGGCGTGCGCAGGCTTTCCGCTACTCAGGGTGACGCTATTTTCGGATCGCTCCGCGGCCGGGCCCTCACTCCCGTTTTTACGGAACTGCGACGACAGTAGACCACGCCACCGACAACTTTCACATCCCCGCGTTCCGCTGCGTGAATCGATGTCATTCACACGGCCTACATGCCCCAGCGCAGGGAGCGCGCCGCGACGCGAAACGTGCCGGGTGCGCATTAAGAGGAGCGGGGTAAACACATTGAATCGGCGGCGTCGGGCAAAAGGTCCGGGCCCGGTCCAGGTCGTTGGCGGACGACGAGAACCGGGCCCGGTGTTGCGGGTGCGGACGATCACCCGCGGACACGGCACCGGCCGGGGCGCCACCCGGGCGGGAGCAGCTGCCGGCCTGGCCGATGCCGCGCCGTCTCTCTCGGCCCGGGCCCGGTCGGCGGCGGCGCCAGTGCGGCGCGCTCGACCGCGACCCCTGCCGCATTGCGACGGACCGCGCGATCTCCGGGCCGCGTCGCAGCCCGATGACCTGCCATGACGCTAACACCGCAGCGGCGGCGCGAGGCCGGCTCGCGCCCGGCGGCCGGAATTCCGGACGTTCGATCAATTACGCCACGAGGTCATGCCGGACGTGCATCCTCGTTATACCTCTCACCGGGGAGTCCCCCGACCTGCACCGACGCATAGTCGGCGGCCCGCGGGGCAGGTCAGGCGTTTAGAACACCATGAGTAACGGTCACGCCGGATTTCGTGTGATCACATGTCATACGTTCGGCCTACGCGCACCCGCCGCGCCGGCCGCGCGCCGGTCACGGGCGCACGCCCACCGAGTAGGCGTTGGCGCGGAAGGCCACCTCGCGCGCGTACACCGCCGAGCGGTTGTACGCGTCCAGCGCGCTGCCCCACCCCTCGGCGGTGGACAGGTCGCGGCCCGAGGCGCACAGGTAGCGCGCCGCCGTCAGTGCGGCGTCGTCGATGCTGTCGGGATCGGCCGCGCCGTCGCCGTTCGCGTCGACGCCCCAGTGCCGCCACGTCTCGGGGATGAACTGCATGGGCCCCATAGCCCTGTCGTGCACCGCGTCGCCGTCGAGCGCCCCGCCGTCGGTGTCGGGGATGTCCTCGAGCCCCGGGGCGCCGTCGAGCGCCACGCCCCGGATGTGCGGCGCCACGTCTCCCCCGGCGTCCACCGACGCGCCGCCGTAGGTGCCGTGGCGGCTCTCCACCGAACCGATGCCGGCGAGCGTCGTCCAGCCCAGGTGGCACGCGGGGCGCGAGACGGCCATGACCTCCTGCGCGTAGCCGTAGGCCTCGATCGCCTCGGTGGAGATGCCGAGGCCGCGGCCCACGCCCGAGGCCCACGCCTCCAGCTGCGCGGCGGTGCGGCCCGGCGCCTCGATGTCGATGGGCGGCGGCACGGGGCCCGGCGCCGGCGGGGAGAGCGACGGCACCTCGGGGTGCCGATCCGCAGAGCACGAGGCCACCACGGCGCCGGCCAGCGCCCCGCACACCATCAGCGGCAGCGCGGCGGCGGCGACGGCCGCGGCGCGCCCGCGCACCCCGCCTCTCCTGCCGCCACGCATGGCGTCGCCTCCTCACGGACTGTGCCGGTGCGCAACCGCGGCACCGGCGCCCGATGCTACCGGCGCTGCGGCGATCACCCCAGTACGGCGCGCCACTGCGCGGCGGTGAACCCGCCGGTGTCGCCGTGCCGGGCGCGCAGCGCGTCCTCCGCCTCGCGAATCCGCAGCGCGAAGCCCCGCTCCCGCGCTTCACCCAGCGATATTGACGCTCGACTCGCACGTCGACATTCCGTTCGACTTCGCGACGCCGGAAGTCGATCCGCTGAACGCGCCGCTTCAGGTCAATCTCGAGACGATGCGAC
>CAZDSL010000510.1:0-2047 GCA_964507655.1 uncultured Mycobacteriaceae bacterium
GCCCGCCGCCCCGCGCCCCGACGCGGCCGCCGCCCCGGCGGCCGGCGACGCGCGGCTGCGGGTCATGGACGTCGCGATCCGCGAGTTCGCGCGCGCCGGCTTCGACGCCACCACCGTCGACGCGATCGCCGCCGCGGCGGGCATCTCGCGGCGCACGTTCTTCCGCCAGTTCCGTTCCAAGGAGGACGTGGTCTTCGCCGACCACCAGGAGCTGCTCGCACAGACCGCCGCGCACCTCGACCGCGCGCGCGCCGCGGGCGGCGACCCGTGGAGGGCCGTGTGCGAGGCGGCCGAGCTGGTGTTCCGCCGCTTCGAGGACAACCGCGCCCTGTCGGTGCGCCGCTACCGGGTGGTCAACGCCACCCCGGCGCTGCGCGAGCGCGAGATCGTCACCGTCTACCGCTACGAGCGCCAGTTCACCGACCACCTGAGCGCCGCCGTCCCGTCGGCGCCGCCCGTGGACGTCGTGGCGTTCGCGGCGGCGGTGACCTCCGGCCACAACTACCTGCTGCGCGAGATGCTGCGCGGCAACCCCGACGCCACCCTGGCGCGGCTGCGCGCCGAGCTCGACGCGATCCGCCGCCGCATGACGGGCCGCCCGGCCGCCGGCGGGCGCCGCGTCGTCGTCGCGGTGGCCGACGGCGGGGCCACGGACGACGAGATCGCCGCGGCGGTGCGGGCCCGGCTCGGCGGCGGCTCCGGGCCGGATGGCACTTAGTGTCACCCGCGCGTGCGGCCGGGGGCCGGCGGCGGGCGCGCGGCCGTCCGCGCGGTTCTTGACGTGCTGCGGCCGTGGTGGAGTACGATCTCGGTGACGGATGCCCGGACGGCGGTGCACGCACGCGCCGGGGCCCGCGCGGGGCCGGGACGCACCGTCCGGGCGCCGGTTGTGGCACCCGGTGCCCGGCCCGTGAGTGCGGCGGCCCGGTGATTGCCCTGCGCCGGCCCGGCGGCCCGGCGGCGTCCGTCCGCCCCTGATCGTGCGCGGCGCCCGTCTCGGCCGGCGCGCAACCGCGCGGCTCCCCCAGCGGAGCCCGCCGCCCCAACGAGGAGGACCCGATGGCCGGAAACCCCGATTTCGATCTGTTCAGGCTCAGCGACGAGCACGAGGAGCTGCGGGCGGCCATCCGCGACCTCAGCGAGAAGCAGATCGCCCCGCACGCCAAGGCGGTCGACGAGGAGTCCCGCTTCCCGCAGGAGGCGCTCGACGCCCTCAACGCGTCGGGGTTCAACGCGGTGCACGTGCCCGAGGAGTTCGGAGGCCAGGGCGCCGATTCCGTCGCCACCTGCATCGTCATCGAGGAGGTGGCGCGCGTGTGCGGCTCGTCCTCGCTGATCCCGGCCGTGAACAAGCTCGGCACCATGGGGCTGATCCTCAACGGCTCCGAGGAGCTCAAGGCGCAGGTGCTGCCGCAGATCGCCTCCGGCGAGGCCATGGCGTCGTACGCGCTGTCCGAGCGCGAGGCCGGGTCCGACGCCGCCTCCATGCGCACCCGCGCCAAGGCCGACGGCGACGAGTGGGTGCTCAACGGCTCCAAGTGCTGGATCACCAACGGCGGCACGTCCTCGTGGTACACCGTCATGGCGGTGACCGATCCCGACAAGCGCGCCAACGGCATCAGCGCCTTCATGGTGCACAAGGACGACCCGGGCTTCTCCGTCACCGGCTACGAGCACAAGCTGGGCATCAAGGGCAGCCCCACCGCCGAGCTGGCCTTCGAGAACTGCCGCATCCCCGGCGACCGCATCATCGGGGAGCGCGGCACCGGCTTCAAGACGGCGCTGCAGACGCTCGACCACACCCGCCCCACCATCGGCGCGCAGGCCGTGGGCCTGGCCCAGGGCGCACTCGATGCGGCCATCGCCTACACCAAGGACCGGCAGCAGTTCGGCAAGCCCATCAGCACCTTCCAGGGCGTGCAGTTCATGCTCGCCGACATGGCCATGAAGGTCGAGGCGGCCCGGCTGATGGTGTACACCTCGGCGGCGCGCGCCGAGCGGGGCGAGAAGAACCTCGGCTTCATCTCCTCGGCCGCCAAGTGCTTCG
>CAZDSL010000511.1:0-2035 GCA_964507655.1 uncultured Mycobacteriaceae bacterium
TGCGACACCCGCAACGACATCCTGCGCCGCGACCTCACCGGCATCACCTTCAAGCCCGGCACCGGCGACTGCACCGTCCTCACCGGCACCCTGCACGACCCGTACACCGGCAAGACCATCGCCTTCGAGCGCGGCCAGCGCACCTCGACTGCCGTGCAGATCGACCATGTTGTGGCCCTGTCGAACGCGTGGCAGACCGGTGCCCAGCAACTCTCGGCCGAGCAGCGCGAGAACCTGGCGAACGATCCGCGGAACCTGCTCGCGGTCGACGGGCCCACGAACGAGTCGAAAGGCGACGGCGACGCCGCCACCTGGCTGCCCCCGAACAAGGCCTACCGGTGCACCTACGTGTCCAAGCAGGTCGACGTGAAGGCCCTGTACGGGCTGTGGGTGACGCAGGCCGAGCATGATGCGATCGCCCGGATCCTGAGCGACTGCGGCGGCCAGGCGCCGGCACCTGCGGCCACCGTCGAACCCGCCCCCGCCACGACGCCCGCCCCCGCGCCTGCCCCTGTCGTCGCCCAGACGACCGTCCCGGCACCGGCGCCCGCGCCGGCTGGCGGCGACATCTTCTTCAAGAACTGCGCTGCCGCCCGCGCCGCCGGCGCCGCACCCCTGCACGCCGGGGAGCCCGGATACCGCAAAGCCCTCGACCGTGACGGCGACGGTATCGCCTGCGACGCCGGATAGGAGCAGACGGTGGGGTACATCAGTTGGCGGATCGAGCGTGCCGCAGCCCGCGGCGTGACCCGCGGGACGGTCGGGGCGGTGAAGTTCACGGCGCTGCTGTTCTGGTGGATGATCGCCTGGCCGTTCTACCTGGTCGGCTGGGGCCTCTCGCATAAGGACGAGGTCGCGCAGGCAGGGCGGGCGACCGCCGGGGCGGGCGGCCGAACACGCAGTCTCGTGCGTAAGCATCCGAAGCGTGCCGCGTGGGCGGGCGTCGTCGGCGGCCTGGTGTTCTGCGCCGGCGGCATCGGCGGCGGCACCATCGTGGGGGCGGTGCTGTTCGGCGCGGTCGCCGCCTGGTGCGGGCTGCTCCTGCTCAAGTGGCGGCAGGCCGACAAGAGAGCCGCATTGGCGACCGTCGCGGCCCGCGCTGATTACGAACACCAGCTCACCATCGACGGCGACCTGCGCGGCCTGTACGGCCATTACCCGCCAGCGGCAGGCGCCGAGCTCGGCCCACAGGGCACGGCGTCCGCACCCCATGGCTCCACCTAAAACCGCACCGCCCGGTCAGGCTGCGTGACCGAACCTGTCACCTGATCGTGCAGCAGACCCCTGTCCGTGAACGGGCCTGTCGGAGTGTGCGCGGCGGGTGGCCGGCTAACTCAGACACGGGTGCTATGCCGCTCGGCGGCCTGCATGTGGCGGTAGAGGGTCGCGCGTGACCATCCGACCAGCCGGGCGGCCTCGGCCGCGGTGCGCCCCTTGCGGCGGGCATCACGAGCGACCGCGAGCTTTTCGGTCACCTCCTCGGGGTCGACCGGTGGCCGGCCGAACCGGGTGCCCGAGGCTTTCGCGGCGGCGATGCCGGCGTTGACGCGTTCAGTGATGAGTTCGCGTTCGTACTCGGCCAGCGTGGCGAGCATCCCGAGCATGAGACGGCCGTTGGCGGTGGCCGGGTCGATCCCGTCGGATATCGAGCGCACGTCGACGCCTTTGTCGCGCAGCAGGTTCACCGTCGAGAGCACATCGAGCAGAGACCGGCCGAGCCGGTCGATCCGCCAGACCACGACCACATCGCCGGACTCGGCGTAGTCGAGGAGCTTCTTCATTGCGGGGCGTTCTGCGCCGGCCCGGCGTCCCGAAGTGACATCGGAGAACACGTCGCGGCGCTGCACCCCCGCCTCGGCGAGCGCGTCGAGTTGCAGACGTGCGTCCTGGCCGGCGGTACTGATCCGCGTGTACCCGAGAAGCCTCATGCCGGCCATTATGCCTCAACAACCCCTATAGGGATCACGCCTGAGACGAATCATTGCGATACGTGTTTGCAAGACAGATTCCGGCCCGTTGCCGCCCAGGTCGCCAG
>CAZDSL010000512.1:0-2035 GCA_964507655.1 uncultured Mycobacteriaceae bacterium
CGCGCCACCCGCATCGCCGCCGTCCCCGCCTGCCCGCCCGGCCCGCTCTCCCGCTGACCGGTACCGTGTGCCACACCTACACCTTACTTTGGAGTAAGGTAGGCGTATCCGCCGCGCGCCACGGCGCCGGTCGGCACCCCCGTCAAGCGGGAGCCCGCGCAGTGCGCCGCCGCTCCCCCGGTTCCTACGGACAGATGGTGACAATGAGCAAGAACGGCAAGACCCCCACGCGCCGCGCCGATTCCACCGTCGGCCTCAACCCCGTCAAGCGCGACGTCATCGGCACCGCCATGCGCGTGCTCACCACGATCACCGGCTCCGACCTGGCCGAGAAGTACGGCATCCGCGAGACCGTCGACCGCGTCGCCTACGAGGGCACCAAGACGGGCTTCCGGACCCTCGGCGCCGCGAACCGTGTCTTCGACAAGGTCTCCGGCGGCGGCAAGCCCGCGCGGCTGCCTTCCGCCACGCGCAGCGGCTTCGACGTGACGCCCACCGACGAGCAGCAGATGATCGTCGAGACCGTGCGCGAGTTCGCGGCCGAGATCCTCCGCCCCGCGGCCGCGGAAGCCGACACCGCCGCCGCGGCCCCCGCAGACCTGCTCGGCCGCGCCGCCGAGCTGGGCGTGACGATGATCAGCGTCCCCGACTCCGAGGGCGGGGTGGCCGAGGAGCGCGGCGCCGTCACGAACGTGCTCGTCGCCGAGGCCCTCGCGCACGGCGACATGGGCCTGGCGCTTCCGGTCCTCGCGCCCAGCGGCGTCGCCACCGCCCTCACGCAGTGGGGCACCGAGGCGCAGCAGAAGACCTACCTGCCCGCGTTCGTCTCGGAGCACGTGCCCGCCGCGGCCGTCGTCGTCGCCGAGCCGCGCCCGCTGTTCGACCCGTTCGCGCTGCAGACCACCGCCGTGCGCTCGCCCGGCGGGTTCCGGCTCAACGGCGTCAAGGGCATGGTGCCCGCCGCCGCGTCCGCCGAGCTGTTCGTCGTGGCCGCCGAGCTGGACGGCCGCCCCGCGTTCTTCCTGGTCGAATCCGACACCACGGGCCTGGTCGTGGAGGCCGACCCGAGCATGGGCCTGCGCGCCGCGGGGCTGGGCCGGCTGATCCTCGAGGACGTGGTGGTGCCGCAGGACGCGCTGCTCGGCGGCGCCGCTGATGCCGCCACCCGCGCGCAGCAGTACTCCGACGCGATCGCGCTGTCGCGCCTGGGCTGGTCGGCGCTGGCCGTGGGCGCCGGGCAGGCCGTGCTGGACTACGTGACCCCGTACGTGAACGAGCGCGAGGCGTTCGGCGAGCCGATCAGCCACCGCCAGGCCGTGGCGTTCATGGTGGCGGACATCGCGATCGAGCTCGACGGCCTGCGGCTGGTCACGTACCGCGGCGCCTCGCGGGCCGACCAGGGCCTGGCCTTCAACAGGGAGGCGGCGCTGGCCCGCAAGCTCGCCGCCGACAAGGGCATGCGGTTCGGCCTCGACGGCGTGCAGCTGCTCGGCGGCCACGGCTACACCAAGGAGCACCCGGTGGAGCGCTGGTACCGCGACCTGCGCGCCATCGGCGTCGCCGAGGGCGTCGTCCTCGTGTGAGCGCCGAGCACCCGAGCGCCCCACCGCACACCTCCTCCCGGACCACGGAGACACCATGATCAATCTCGAACTCCCCAAGAAGATGAAGGCCGCCAGCAACCAGGCCCACCAGGCCGCGGCCCAGATCTTCCGCCCCATCTCCCGCAAGTACGACCTGGCCGAGCACACCCGCCCGGTCGAGCTCGACACGATGGCCAGCCTCGTCGAGGGCCTCGCCGACGCCGGCCAGGCAGCCTCGGGCGCCACGCTCGGGCGCGGCGCCGACAAGAAGCCCGCCGAGGGCAACGTCAACGGCGGCAACATGGCCTCGCTGATGAACGTCATCGAGACGTGCTGGGGCGACGTGGGCCTCACGCTGGCCATCCCGTACCAGGGGCTGGGCAACTCGGCGATCGCATCGGTGGCCACCGACGAGCAGCTCGAGCGCTTCGGCAAGGTGTGGGCCTCCATGG
>CAZDSL010000513.1:0-2035 GCA_964507655.1 uncultured Mycobacteriaceae bacterium
GCGCGCGGCGGCCGGCGCCGGCGCGCTGGGCGTGCTGGTGCGGCTGCTGCTCACCGCCGACGACTGCACCCGCGCCGAGGCGGCCGCCGCGCTCGCCCCCGTCGACGTCGACGAGGCGGTGGCGGCGGGCCTGCTCGAGGCCGACGGCGACCTCGTCCGGGCCGCCCTGGACGTGCGGCCGATGGATCTCGGCCACGGCACCGTGTGGATGCTCTCCGACCTCGACGGCAGCATGCGCCGCCGCGCCACCGCGCACGACCACGTGCTGGGGGTGGGCCACGCGTCGCTGTCGCTGCTGCGCGCCACGCCGGTGAGCCCCGCCGGCACGGTGCTCGACGTGGGCACCGGCTGCGGCGTGCAGGCGGTGCACGCCACCGGGTACGCCCGCGCGGTGACGGCCACCGACGTCAGCGCGCGGGCGCTCGGTCTCGCCGCCGCCGGGTGCGCGCTGAACGAGGTCCGCCTCGAGCTCATGGAGGGGCCCTGGTTCGAGCCCGTGGCCGGGCGGCGCTTCGACCGCATCGTGGCCAACCCGCCGTTCGTCGTGGGCCGCGGCACGGTGGACCACACCTACCGCGACTCCGGCCTGCCCCTCGACGGCGCCGGACGGCTGATGATCGGCGAGGCCCCCGGCCACCTCGAGCCCGGCGGGGTGGCCACCATGCTCGCCTCGTGGGTGCACCGCGGCGGCGAGGACTGGCGCGCCCGCGTGGCCGGCTGGCTGCCCGACACCGGCGTGGAGGCGTGGATCGCGCAGCGCGACGTCGCCGATCCGGCGCTGTACGTGGGCACGTGGATGCGCGATGCCGGCCTCGATCCGCGCGATCCGGCCAATGCGGCCCTCGCCGACGAGTGGCTGCGCCGCTTCGACGAGGAGGGCGTCGAGGGGGTCGGGTTCGGCTTCGTCCACCTGCAGCGCACGGACGCGCCGACGTCGGTGGTGGCCGAGGACCTGCGGCACGGCTTCGACGACCCGCTGGGCGAGGAGGCCCTGCGCCACCTCGCCCGCGCGGCGTGGCTGCGCACCGGCGACGTGGCCGGCTCGCGCTTCCGCCTCGATCCGGCCACCGCGCTGGAGCGGGTGTCGCTGCCGGCGGGCGACGGCGACGCGACCTGGCGCGAGGTGGTGACGCGCCTGCACCGCGGCGGCGGGCCGCGCTGGCAGCACGAGGTGGACTCCGCGTCGCTGCAGCTGGTCACCGGGCTCGGGCGCGGGGAGCTCACCACCGCGCAGGTGGCCGGCCTGCTCGCCTCCGCGCGCGGCGCCGACCCGGCCGCCGTGCTGGCGGAGGCGCGCGAGCTGGTGACCGCGCTCGTGCTGCACGGGCTGCTGCTGCCCGTCGGCGCCGACGGCACGCCCCTCGTCTGATCCCCCCGGGGCGCCCGCCGCGGGCCGCCCCGGGGCGAGTCTGAGAGCCGCCGGCGGCATGCACACGCAACTCTCAGCAACTTCTCAGGCACTGCCCGCCATCATCGCAGGTCAGAGGCCATCGGCTCCGGGAACTCCGGGAACTAAACGCGGCCGCCCGCACGTTGAACACGGTGAGACATCAACGAGGCAGGAGGCATCTCATGAGCAGCCCCGACACCGGCGTTTCGAAGACCCATCGCCCCCGCGCACTGAGCCGCGCGGATCTCGATGCCCAGAGCCCCTCCGCAGACCTTGTGCGCGTGTACCTCAACGGCATCGGCAAGACCCCGCTGCTCACCGCCGCCGAGGAGGTGGAGCTGGCCAAGCGCATCGAGGCCGGGCTGTACGCGCGTCACCTGCTCGAGACGCGGCCCCGGCTGGGCGCCGCCAAGAAGCGCGACCTCGCCGCCGTCGTGCGCGAGGGGCAGGCGGCGCGCCAGCACCTGCTGGAGGCCAACCTGCGCCTGGTGGTCTCACTGGCCAAGCGCTACACGGGCCGCGGCATGCCGCTGCTGGATCTCATCCAGGAGGGCAACCTGGGCCTGATCCGCGCGATGGAGAAGTTCGACTACGCCAAGGGCTTCAAGTTCTCCACGTACGCCACCTGGTGGATCCGGCAGGCCA
>CAZDSL010000514.1:0-2029 GCA_964507655.1 uncultured Mycobacteriaceae bacterium
CTGCCGATGCCGTTGGGCACGATCACCGGCTGGATGGTGAGGTTCTCGGCGAGGTTGCCGAGGATCGCGGAGAAGTCGCCGGTAGCGATCGCCGCGATGATGTTCAAAATGTTGCGACCGCTGACCTCGGTGCACGTTCCCATGAGCAGATACACGCCGTTAGCCGGAGTCCACTCTGTGGTCGACGGGTTCGGCAGCGGCTGCGTGCCGAGGATTGGGATCTTCACCCCCGACGCGGCCTCGCCGAACTTGACGTTGTCGCCGCCGCTGGTGAGCAGGTCCCCGATCTGGCTCCAGTCCTGCGTGGCGTAGGCGACGCCCACCTGGATAGCAGTCTCGCCGCTGACAAGGATGGGCAGGCACAACTGGTTGCCGACTGTGTCCGTCGTTGTCACCGTCAGGTCGCTGACGTCCTGTTCGACGGACACGGTGGGCGCTTCCGCCATGGCCACCGCCGGCGCCGCCAGCGCCGCACCGCCCGCGAGCGTGGCCGCGGCGACCACACCCACGCCGATCTTCTTGATCTTGCCGAACCTCATGCCGTACCCCTGTCGTCGTCCCGAGAGGCCTCCCGGGCCCCGGGGAACGTGCGGAACTCACACGATGGCCATCATCTTGCGCCATCCGCCCGGCCTCAGCGCCTTTTTCACCAGGGCGGCCCCTCCCTCACCCCTGGAACTTGGGCGAGCGCTTCTCGAGGAACGCCGCCACGCCCTCGCGCCCCTCCGGCGAGTCGGCGCTGACGCCGATGGCCGTGGCCTCCGCGAACAGCTGGGAGCGCAGGTCGCGCTGCTGCCCCTCGCGCACCAGCCTCTTGAGCCGCCCGAACGCCTCCGTCGGCCCGTTCGCCAGCTGCGCGGCCAGCCGGGCCGACTCGCGCGCCACCTCGTCGTCGTCCACCACGCGGCTCACCACGCCCATGGCCAGCGCATCCGAGGCGCGCAGCGCAGAGCCCGTCATCGCCAGGTCCATGAAGCGGATGCGGCCCATCGCACGAGGCAGCGTCCAGCTCATACCGCCGTCGGGCGTCAGGCCCACGGCCAGGTACGCGGGGCGGAGCTTGGCGGAGCGCCCGCACACCACCACGTCGCCGATGCCGGCGAGGCTCATGCCCGCCCCGCCGACGCCGCCGTGCAGGCCGATCACGATGGGCACGGAGAGCTCGGAGAGCACGGTCACCGACTCGTGCAGCCTGCTCGCGAGAGCGTCGACGAAGGTCCCCGGCTCCTCGGCGGCGCCGAACTCGGCAAGGTCGCCGCCCACGCAGAAGTGCTTGCCGGCGCCGAGCAGCAGCACGGCGCCCACACCCTCGTCGACCTGGCCGACGGCCTCGAGCAGCGCGTCGGCCAGCGCGAAGTCGAGGGCGTTGCCCTGGCCGGGCCGGTTGAGCGTGATGGTGAGCACGCGGCCCTCCCGCTCCGCCAGCACGGGCGGCTGCGCGGCCCCGTCGTCGGTGGTGGTGTCGCCGGTGTCCTCTGCCATGGTGTGCGGCCCTCTCGCTCGGTCGTCGCTCCGGGGCGCGCCGCGCCGGCGGCCCCTCGTCACCGTCCAGCATCGCATCCCGGCCAGCGCAGGACGCCGGCCGTCCTGTCCGCCGGTCGGGGGAATATCCGCGGCCGCGCAGTGTTGTACCCGCCAGCAGATACTTGCGCAATCAACTATATTGACGGCGCACCCGCACCCGGAGGAGGCATCATGCCCGCCATCACCGTCGACAACATCCTTGCGCTGCCGCGCGTGCGGGAGATCCCCGACGACGCCTCGGTGCCCGGCAACCGCCCGCGCCCCGTGCTCGGCATCGCCACCGCGCCCCAGGGGTACGAGGGCGAGGGCTTCCCGGTGCGCCGCGCGTTCGCGGGCGTCGACCAGCGCTTCCTCGACCCGTTCATCCACATGGACCAGATGGGCGAGGTCAACTACGCGCCCGGCGAGCCCAAGGGCACCGACTGGCACCCGCACCGCGGCTTCGAGACCGTCACCTACATGATCGACGGCGTCTTCGAGCATCAGGACTCCAACGGCGGCGGCG
>CAZDSL010000515.1:0-2014 GCA_964507655.1 uncultured Mycobacteriaceae bacterium
CGCTGGTCCAGCGCGCCATCGGCGACAGGCTCACCTGCGTGTTCGTCGATCACGGCCTGCTGCGCGAGGGCGAGCGCAGCCAGGTGGAGAACGACTTCGTCGCCGCCACCGGCGCGCGGCTGGTCACCATCGACGCGTCCGCGACGTTCCTGGGCGAGCTGGCGGGCGTCACCGATCCGGAGGCCAAGCGCAAGATCATCGGCCGCGAGTTCATCCGCAGCTTCGAGGGCGCCGTGTCCGAGGTGCTGGGCGACGCGTCCGAGAGCGGCGCCACCGTCGACTTCCTGGTGCAGGGCACGCTGTACCCCGACGTGGTCGAGTCGGGCGGCGGCGCGGGCACGGCCAACATCAAGAGCCACCACAACGTGGGCGGCCTGCCGGAAGACCTGCAGTTCACGCTGGTCGAGCCGCTGCGCCTGCTGTTCAAGGACGAGGTGCGCGCCGTCGGCCGCGAGCTGGGGCTGCCCGAGGAGATCGTGGGCCGCCAGCCGTTCCCGGGCCCGGGCCTGGCCATCCGCATCGTCGGCGAGGTCACGGCCGACCGGCTCGCCCTGCTGCGGCGGGCCGACGCCATCGCGCGCGAGGAGCTCACCATCGCGGGCCTCGACCAGCAGATCTGGCAGTGCCCGGTGGTGCTGCTCGCCGACGTCCGCAGCGTGGGCGTGCAGGGCGACGGCCGCACGTACGGCCACCCCATCGTGCTGCGGCCGGTGTCCAGCGAGGATGCCATGACGGCCGACTGGACGCGCCTGCCCTACGAGGTGCTCGAGAAGATCTCCACGCGCATCACCAACGAGGTGCCCGAGGTCAACCGCGTCGTCCTCGACGTGACGAGCAAGCCGCCGGGCACCATCGAATGGGAGTGACGCCGCCCGCCGAGGCGTGACGTGAGGCCCGCGGCCCCTCGATGGGGGTCGCGGGCCTCATGCGGTGCGCGGCGCCTATCCGTCGCGCCGGCGTCCGCGGCGCCGGGCCGGGATGGCCACCAGGACCAGGCCGACGACGGCCGCCGCGCCGACGAACACCCAGCGCACGTCGACGTCGCCCACGAACGACAGCGTGCCGGGGCCGATGAGCGCCCAGAGGCTCACCGCCAGCGCCGCCAGGCCGGCCACCGCGAGCGCGGGGGAGCGGCGGGGTGCGGGTGTCTGCGTGTCGGTGTCACTCACGGGTGACCACCACCTCTCCGAGTGTGCTGTGCGCGTCGAGGGTGAGCACGGGGCCGGGGCCGGGCGGGGACGGCGGCGGGCAGTCGGTGGAGCCGACGGTGGAATCGCAGCGGGCGTCGACGGCCATGCCCTGCGGCACCGTCACCTCCACCCGGCCCACGGTGCTGGTGACGGTGATCCGGCGGCTCTCGGTGAGGTCCAGGCCGGTCAGGTCCAGGTGCACCTCGCCCACGCCGGTGCTGTACTCGTCCTGCAGCTGCGCGACGGTGACGGGACGGTAGGTGCGTTCGCCCACGTCGCCGTCCAGGTCGAGGGTGTGCGCCACCGACGCGAGCACCACGAACGCGGCCAGCGGCGCGGCGACCACGAGCAGCCCGTGCCCGGTGCGCCGCAGCGCGCCCACCAGCAGCCCCACGCCCACCACGGCCAGGCCGAGGGCGCCCACTCGTCCGGGCGTGAGCCACGAGACCCCGGCCAGCGCGGCGGCGGTGCCCGCGGCGACGGCGATGAGCGCGATGCCCAGCGTCACCGGCGTCAGCCGCGAGCGGGGCGAGGGAGCGGGTGCGGGTTCGGGCGCCGGTGTGGGCAGGTCCCAGGCGAAGGGGGCGGCGCCGAGCGGGTCCCACTCGGGCGGCGTGGGCACCGGGGGGTCCGCGGGGGCGGACGGGTCGGCGGCGGGGTCGGCCGGGGCCGGGCCGGAGGCGGCGCCGTCGGCGAAGTCCGCGGTCCCGGCGGCGGGCGTTCCCGCGGCGGGGGTGCCGGGTCCGAATCCGCCGGGCCCGGGCCCGCCGGGCCCGAATCCGCCGGGCCCGAATCCGCCTGGCCCGTACCCGCCGGGCCCGTAC
>CAZDSL010000516.1:0-2009 GCA_964507655.1 uncultured Mycobacteriaceae bacterium
CCGCAGGTGCGGACAGCGGCGACGCGGACAGCGGCGACGCGGACAGCGGCGCCGCGGGGAGCGGCGCCGCGGGGAGCGGCGCCGCGGGGCCCGTCGTCGACACGGCCGTCGACGAGGCCGCCGGCACTCGCGGCTCGCTCGCGCGCACCGGCCTCGCGTGGGGGCTGGCCACGATGTTCGGCCTCACCTCGCTCATCACCTATTCGCTGTTCACCTGGCTGCCGCGGATCTTCACCGACGCCGGCGCCGACGACTCCTTCGGCGGGTCGATGGTGGCGCTGTTCTCGGCGATGGGGCTCATCGCCGCGCTCGGCGGGCCCAGCGTGTGCGCCCGCATGTACAACCCGTTCCCCATCGTGCTCGGCTGCGCGGTGGTGTACATCGTGGGCTTCACCGGCCTGTACTTCGCCCCGATGGCCGCGCCGGTGCTGTGGGTGGTGCTGCTGGGCCTGGGGCCGAGCACGTTCCCCATGTCGCTCACGCTGATCAACCTGCGCACCCGCACGCAGGCGGGGGCGTCGCGGCTGTCGGGGTTCAGCCAGGGCGTCGGCTACACGGCCGCCTGCCTGGGCCCGCTGCTGTTCGGGGCGCTGCGCGACGCGACGGGCGGGTGGGCGTGGCCGTTCGCCTTCATGCTCGCCGCGATGTGCGCGATGGTCGCCGGGGCGTACTTCGCGTGCAAGCCGCGCTTCCTCGAGGACCAGTGGTGACGCGCGTGCGCCGCGGCCGGTCGCATCGCCGCCCGGCCGCGGCTCACCACCCGTCGTAGAACGCGCGCCGCATGTCGACGCGGTCGTCCGACACCGGCACGCCCTCCTCGCGCAGCAGCGGCAGCTGGCGGGCGCGCATCGCGGGGGCGGGCCGGCCGTCGGCGCGGATCACCCGCTGCCAGGGCAGGCCGCCGCCGTCCACACGCAGGATCCAGGCGACGGTGCGCGGCGTGCTCAGCCCCGCGGCCGCGGCGATGGCACCGTACGTGGACACGCGGCCGCGCGGGATCGCCGCGATGAGCTCGCGCACCCGTTCCACCTGCGCTTCCGTGGTGCCGGCCACCGTCAGCCCCGCGCCGTCGCCGCGCGCTCGCCCGTGCCGCGCGCCGTCGCCGCGCGCACCAGCTCCGCCACCAGCGCGGGATGCGACTGCGACACCATGTGCTCGCAGTCGACCTCGCGCACCGACAGCTCCACCCCGGGACGCGCGCGCCAGTCGTCCACCACCGCGTCGGCGAGGAACGGAGGCCGGACGCGCAGCGCCCGCACCAGCGCCGTGGGCACGCCCGGCGGCGGGGGCACGGCGGGCAGCGCCATCTCGGCCCAGGCCGCGACCATGGCGGGCGCGCACACGCGCCAGGTGACGCCGCCGTGCGGCGAGGCGATGAGGTGCTCGGCGATGTCGGCGTCGAGCACCTCCGGCGCGACGTCGGCCCAGCCGCCGTGCAGCTTGTCGGCGCGCGCCTCGGCGGCATCCGGGTAGCCGGGCGAGTGCAGGTAGGCGTCGGCGATGTCGCGCGCCCGCGCCGGATCCAGGCCCATGGCCGGGTCGAGCAGCACCAGCGCCCGCACCGCCTGCGGAACGGCGCGGGCCAGGCGCACGGCGAGGTTGGCGCCGTAGGAGTGCCCCACCACCACGACCGGCCGCGGGGCCTCGGCGTGGAGCAGCCCCGCCAGCGACTCCACCTGCGCGGCGGCGGTCCACGGCGGGGTCCACGGCGAACGGCCGTGCCCGCGCAGGTCGGGGGCGAGCACGGAGAGGTCGGCCAGGCGCGTGCGGGCGAGCCGCTCCCAGCGCCGCCCGTGCCCCGTCAGCCCGTGCAGGGCGAGCACATCGGGCGGGCGCGCGCCGGCCGGGCCGAACCTGTGCACATGCAGCGGATCCACGCGATCGATCATGGCAGTGCGCGCCGCGGCCCGGCTCCGGGGGCCGGGCGGGGCGATGTCGTCGGTGGGCTGTGCTGTGATGGGGCGGACGGGCGAGCGGGGCGTGACGGGGCTTGGCTCGGCGTGACTGGG
>CAZDSL010000517.1:0-2005 GCA_964507655.1 uncultured Mycobacteriaceae bacterium
TCGGGCCATCGAGCGCGAATTCGGCGGCATCGGCGGCCAGCGTCTGGGCACGGGCGAGGGTGTCCGCACCGCCCACGACGGGCAGGTCGAGCCCGTAGTACTGCCAGGCCGGTTCGGCATCGGCGACGTGGCGGAACGCGATGTGCACCGTGCGGGGCTCGCTCACTTCTTCTTCACCGCTTTTCTGCCGTGTGCGATGGCGCCATGCTACCGGGCACCCCCGACAGGGACGCGGTCTACGCGAGCCCGCCGGGGTCGGCCTGGGTGGCGGGATCGGGTGCGCCCTCGTTGAGGTGGTGGAACAGCCGCACCAGCCGCCCCTCGAACCGTGCGCGCTCGTCGTCGTCGAAGCAGGCGAAGATCGACGACTCGGCCACGTCCAGGGCGGCGTCGGCGCGTGAGAGCAGCCGGCGGCCCGCGCCGGTGAGGGTGACGATCTGCCGGCGGCGGTCCTTGGGGTCGCGTGCGCGCTCGATCGCGCCCGCCGCGTCGAGGTTGTCGAGGTAGGCGACGATGTCGCCGGGGTCGAGCACGACGCGGGCCGCCAGTTCCTTCTGATGGCAGGGGCCGCGGCCGTGGAGGGTGCTGAGCAGCGCGTGCTCGTTGGGCAGCAGGCCCACCTCCGACAGGCTCTGCACATACCGCTGACGCACCCGCAGGGCGGTCTT
The DNA here is from genome assembly GCA_964507655.1 of uncultured Mycobacteriaceae bacterium. Taxonomy (GTDB): domain Bacteria; phylum Actinomycetota; class Actinomycetes; order Mycobacteriales; family Mycobacteriaceae; genus Tomitella. Next base: position 669 of record CAZDSL010000517.1, read on the forward strand.
GACCAGCGTGTATCCGAGGCGGTCGTTCAGTGCGGCGGGGTCGTCTGCGCTCATGGCCTGTTCGTTGCGGTGGTGGGGCGTGGGTGGTGCGGCCGTGCCGATCGTATCGCCCGGGCCGTGCGCCGCCGCCCGGCCGTCGTCTCACGCCCGAAAAATAGAGTGGTTTGCCAATGATTGTGGAACTAATCTATCTTGGCGGGGCGCCCGACGGAGGCGCACCGAGCGGAGGAGTGGTGATGATCCAGGAGCTGTCTTATGCGGGGTTCGGTTCGCCGCGGGCCGAGCAGTGGCGCACGTACGGGCCGGGGGTGCTGGGCGCGATGCTCAAAGAGGACGGGCCCGGCGGCGCGGTGCGGCTGGCGGTGGACGACGTCGACTACCGGCTGGCGATCCACCCGGCCGAGGTCGACGAGTTCCGCTACGCCGGGTGGGGCATGGCCAACGAGACCGACCTGCACGCGTACGCCGAACAGCTCGCGGTCCACGGGGTGCAGGTGCACTGGGGCGACACCGCCCTGTGCGCCGAGCGGCAGGTGGCCGAGCTCGCCTGGTTCGACGACCCGTGGGGCCTGCGGCACGAGCTGAGCTGGGGCAAGCAGGCGACGCCGCTGTCGTTCCGGCCGGGGCGGGTGATGCGCGGCGGGTTCGTCACCGGCGGGCAGGGGCTGGGGCACGTGGTGTTCCAGGTGCCCGACCTCGCCGAGGCCGACCGCTTCTACGGCGACGTGCTGGGCTTCCGGCTCTCCGACGTGGTGCGCACCCGGTACGCGACGGTGCGGTTCTACCACGTCAACGGGCGGCACCACTCGCTCGCGCTGGCCGAGTATCCGGGCCAGGTGGGCGTCAACCACCTGATGCTGGAGCTGGAGAACATGGACGACCTGGGCCGCGCCGTCGACCTGGTGGAGGCGGGCGGCGCCGAGACCATGCAGACGCTGGGCCGGCACTCCAACGACCTGATGACCTCGACGTACATCAGCACCCCGTCGTCGCTGCAGATCGAACTGGGCTACGGCGGGCTGGTGGTGGACGAGCAGAGCTGGGTGGCGCGCACCTACCGGCAGCCGAGCTTCTGGGGGCACCGGTTCACGGAGGCCGCGCGCACCCGTCCGCCGGGGATCCTGCGCGCCGTGGGGTGAGGGGGCGGGCGGCGAGGGGGTGGCGCGCCGCTCCGGCCTAGGCGCCGGCCCCCGCGTCCTCGCCGCCCTCGCCCTCGCGCTGGGCGACGATGCTCTGCAAGGTCTCGGCGACGTACTGCTGCACCGCCGCGCGGTCCACGCCCAGGGCGCCGAGCGGGCCGTCGGCGTCCGTCTCCAGCAGCGCCAGCAGCAGGTGCT
>CAZDSL010000518.1:0-2004 GCA_964507655.1 uncultured Mycobacteriaceae bacterium
CGGGCCGCACCGGGGGCACCCGCACGGCCATCGTCACGGGGGTCCGCGCGGCCGTCGCGGCGGCGGACGCGGCGGCCGGGACCGCGGCGGCTGGGACGGGCCCGGCGAGTGGCCCGGCGGGCGGGGGTTCGGCCCCGGCGGCCCCGGCGGGCGGGGGTTCGGCCCCGGCGGCCCCGGTGGCCCCGGCGGGCGCGGTCATGGCGGCCGCCGGCGCGGGCGCATCGGGTTCGACGACGAGGCGCGGCGCGCGCTGAGCCTGGCCGTGCGCGGCGCCCTCGCGGGATCCTCTCGTGAACTCACCGGCGCGTACCTGCTGCTCGGTGTCCTGGACGGGGCGACGGGCCCGACCCTCGGGCTCATCGAGACCCGATCGACGCCCGACGCGCTGGCGGAGCGGCTGCGGGAACGCATGGGCCACGCCGCCTGACCGGCGATGGCACGATGGGCGGATGATCAGCTTCGCAGTGCGGCTCGTCAGCAACGCGGTCGCCATCGGTGTGGCCACGTATCTGCTGGCCGGCATCACCCTCGACACCGACCATCACGACGCGGGCGTCACGATCCTGCTCTTCCTGGCCGTGGCCCTCGTGTTCACGGTGGTGAACATGATCATCAAGCCGGTCGTGATGGTGCTGTCGGTGCCGCTGCTGATACTGACGCTCGGCATCTTCTACTTCGTCGTCAATGCGCTCATGCTGATGCTCACCGCGTGGCTGTCCCAGAAGTTCGGCTGGGGCTTCGAGGTGGACGGTTTCGGCACCGCGCTGCTGGGCGCGATCATCGTCTCGATCGTCAACTGGATCATCGGTGCGCTGGTGCCCGATCGGAAGTGACGATCATCCGAGCCCGAGGGTGAGCCCCGTGGCGACCGACCAGACCAGCATCGCGAGCCCCGTGTCGCGCAGGGCGGGGATGAGTTCGAGCCCGAGCGCCCCGCCGCCGACGGGCCTGTAGGCGCGCAGCGCGAGCGGCAGGGCCAGCAGTCCGGCGAGCGCCCACGGCGTGCGGAAGGCGAGGCCGATCGTGACGGCGGCGGGGATCAGCATGAACGCGAGGAACAGCAGCCGCGTGCGCGCGTCGCCCAGCGTGACGGCCAGCGTGGTCTTGCCGGTCTCCGCGTCGGAGCGGATGTCGCGCAGGTTGTTGGTGACCAGCACTGCGCTGGAGAAGCAGCCGACGGCGATCGCGCACGCCAGCCCGGCCCAGTCGACCCGCTCTGCCTGGACGAACTGGGTGCCCATCACGGCGACGAGCCCGAAGAACACGAACACCGCCACCTCGCCGAAGCCCGCGTAGCCGTAGGGCTTGGACCCGCCGGTGTAGTACCAGGCGCCGAGGATGCAGACGACGCCGATGAGGATCAGCCACCACGCGCTGGCGATGGACAGGACGATGCCGGCGACGGCGGCGATCCCGAAGCAGGTGAACGCGGCCGTCTTGACGGCCTGCGGGCGGGCGGCGCCCGAGCCGACCAGGCGCATGGGGCCCACCCGGTCGTCGTCGGTGCCGCGGATGCCGTCGGAGTAGTCGTTGGCGAAGTTGACGCCGATGATCAGGCCGACGGCGACGATCAGCGCCAGCAGCGCCTTCCACCAGACGAACCCGTCGATCGATGCGGCCGCGCCGCTGCCCGCGATCACCGGGGCGAGGGCGTTGGGCAGTGTCTTGGGGCGCGCGCCCTCGATCCATTCGGCAGTGCTGGCCATGCCGAGGAGTCTTGCAGGAACGCCGGCGGCCCGCCGCGCCGGTGGGTCCGATCGGCACCGGGGAGGCGCCGGGCGGGCGGGGCGCGGCGGCGGGCCGCCGGGCCGGGCGGTGTCGCACGCCACACCCGCGTGCGCTACCGTCGCCCCATGCATGGGGGAGCATCGCAGGAATCGAGTCAGCGTCCGGGCGGCGGTACAGGGGGCGCGCAGCCGGGCATCCACACGGACGGCCGCGGGCCGGGCACGCGTCTGGACGGCCCGCCGCCGGGACCACGATCCGGGGGCCCGCCGCCGGGCC
>CAZDSL010000519.1:0-2002 GCA_964507655.1 uncultured Mycobacteriaceae bacterium
TCCCGCCCCGGCCTCGCGCACCGAACTGCACCTCGCGCACCGGCTGCCGCCTTTCGCCGAACCCCGCGCACCGAACTGCACCTCGCGCACCGGCCACGCGCACTTTCATCGCAACAAGTGCGCAAACACTCTCCAGCACCCCCCGAACCCGCGCGCAGAGTGCAGTCGCGTGCGCAAAGTGCAGTCCGGCGCGCGAACCGCCCGGGCACCCCGCACCGCACAACTGGCCCCGGGCACCCCGCACCGCACCACTGGCCCCGGGCACCGCACGCTCAACCACTGGACCCCGCACCCCCGAGCGCGCACAGTGGACTCATCCCCCACGGCGACGCCCCGGCCTCGCGCACCGAACTGCACCTCGCGCACCCCGCACCCGCCAGTCCGTGCGCGACCGACGAGCAGAGGAGGAGCAGCCCCGATGATCCATCACACACAGCACCACCCGCCGGCACCCGCCCCGGGCGACCCCGCCGGGAGCGGCGCCACCGCCGCGCCTCCTCGCGCGCTGATCATCGTCGACGTGCAGAACGACTTCTGCGAGGGCGGCGCGCTGGCGGTGCCGGGCGGTGCCGCCGTGGCCGGGGCTATCCGCCGCTTCCTCGACGACCATCGCGATGACTACGCGGCTGCCGTCGCCACCCGCGATCACCACATCGATCCCGGCTCCCACTTCGCACCGCCCGGCAGCGAGCCCGACTTCGTCACCACCTGGCCGGTGCACTGCCGCGCCAACACGCCCGGGGCCGCACTGCATCCGGAGCTCGGCGCCCCGGCGCTCGATGCCGTCTTCTACAAGGGCCAGTACGACGACGGCTACTCCGGCTTCGGCGGCACGGCGTCGCCCGACGGCACCGGCGCCCGGCCGGCCGACTGGCTGCGGGAGCGCGGCGTGCGCTCGGTCGACATCGTCGGCATCGCCACGGACCATTGCGTGCGCGCCACCGCCCTCGACGCCGCCCGCGAGGGCTTCGCCACCCGGGTGCTGCTCGACCGCACCGCGGGCGTCGCCCCGGCCACCATCGCCGCCGCGCTGGACGAGATGCGCGGGGCCGGCGTCGAGCTCGTCGGCCGGGTCCCCTCCTGACGGCTGCCTCCTTCCTGACGCGGCCGGCCCGCCGCCGCACCTGCCATCGGCGTGTCGGGGTCCGCGGCTAGGCTGGGCCAATGCCCGAAGCCGCCGCCGACGCCGAAGCCGCCGACGCGGCCGAGGCCGCAGCACCCGCCACCGCCGCATCACCCGCCACCACCGCAGCACCCGGCGCAACACCCGAGGCCGGCGCCGAGGCCGGCGCGGAGGCCACCCCCACCGTGCGGTCGCTGCTGGAGCTGGCGGTGGCCTCGGTGGGCGGTACCGAGCGCCCGGGCCAGGTGCGCATGGCCGCGGCGGTAGAGCACGCCATCGACACCGGCGAGCACCTGGCCGTGCAGGCCGGCACCGGCACCGGCAAGTCGCTCGCCTACCTGGTCCCGGCCGTCGAGCACGCGATGCGCACGGGCGGCACCGTCGTCGTGTCCACGGCCACCATCGCCCTGCAGCGGCAGCTGGTGGAGCGCGATCTGCCCCGGCTGGCCGACGCCCTCGAGCCCGCCCTGCACCGCCGCCCCGCCTTCGCCATCCTCAAGGGCCGCGGCAATTACCTCTGCCTCAACAAGCTCGACACCGGGCTGGTCGACGACGCCCCCGAGGAGGAGCTGTTCGACGCCTTCGCCGTCTCCCGCATGGGCCGCGAGGTCAAGCGGCTGCGCGAGTGGGCCGAGTCCACCGACACCGGCGACCGCGACGACCTGGCTCCCGGCGTGTCCGACACCGCGTGGCGGCAGGCCAGCGTGAGCGCCCGCGAGTGCCTGGGCGCCGCGCGCTGCCCGCACGGCGCCGACTGCTTCGCCGAACGCGCCCGGTCCAAGGCCGGCGGCGCCGACATCGTGGTCACCAACCACGCGCTGCTGGCCATCGACGCCATCACCGGCGTGCCGGTGCTGCCCGAGCACGATGTGGTCATCG
>CAZDSL010000520.1:0-1996 GCA_964507655.1 uncultured Mycobacteriaceae bacterium
GGCACCGGCCGGGTCTGGCCGGTGGGCCGGCGCCGCGGCGCGGTTACGCTCGGCTGCGTGCTTGCGACCCGCGCCGCCCGCCCGCCGGGCACCCGCACCCGCCCCCGACTGCTGCCGGGCCTGGCGGGCGCGGTCGTGGTGTCGGCGGCCGTGAGCGCCGGCTACCAGGCCGGCTACCGCCTCATCCGGTTCCCGCTGCCGTCGGAGTTGCCGACGGTGGTGGCCACGCTCGTGGCCCTCGCCGTCATCGCGTGCGCTGCGGCGGCGTTCGCCTCGCGTCGCCGCGGACTCATCCGCGCCGCCGGCTGGGCGCTGCCCGCGCTGCTCAGCACGTCGGTGCAGTCGTGGCTGCTCACCGGCACCGCCTTCTACACCAACGGTCTGGGCGGCGACCAGCAGTTCCGCACCGCGTTCCTCACCCGCATGACGGACTCGCCCGCCCTGCACGACGCGATCTACGCCGACCTGCCCCCGTACTACTCGCCGGCCTGGTTCTGGGTGGGCGGGCGGCTGGCCGATGCCACCGGGATCCCCGGCTGGGAGTTCTACAAGATCTGGTCGATCCTCACGCTCGCGGTGTCCGCGGCGCTGGCGTACGCACTGTGGGAGCGGGTGGTGCGGCCCCGCATGGCGCTCGTCGCGGCGATGATCACCGCGCTGGTGGGCCTGCACGCCGGCGCGTATTCGCCGTACTCGTGGGTGCTCATCGCGGTCGCCCCGCCGCTGGCCGTGCTGGCGCTGCGCACCGCACGCCGCATCCTGCGCGACGGCCGGCTCGACGCGGGCGCCTGCGCGGGCATCGGCGTGTACGTGGGCCTCGCCGCCATCACGCACGCGCTGCTGGCGGGCGTCGCCGCGCTCTACCTGGTGGTGGCGACCACGGTGGTGGCGCTGCGGGTGCGGCGGCGCACGCACCTGGGGCTGTTCGCGCAGGGCGGGGCGATCGCGGTGATCACGGCAGTGCCGATCGCGGCGCTGTCGTGGGTGCCTTACTTCTTGGCCTCGACGCCCCTGGACACCGACAGCACCGCGGCCAAGTTCCTGCCCGAGATCGGCGCGCACGTGCCCACCCCCGTATTCGACGCCACCGTGCTGGGCGTGCTCGGCGCGGCGGGGCTGGTGTGGCTGCTGCTGCGGGCGGCCCGCGATCCCGTCGCCGCCGCGCTCGCCACCGTCACGGGCACCGCGGCCGCCTGGTACGCGCTCTCGTTCCTCGCGCCGATCGTGTCGACGACGCTGCTGGCCTTCCGGCTCGAGCCGCTGCTCATCCTGGCCCTCACCATCGCGGGGGCGTTCGCCGTGCGCGACGCCGCGGTGCTGTCCCGCCGCCGCGCGGCCCGCCCGCGCGCGGCCGAACGGGCCCGGCTGGTGACGGCGGTCGTCGCCGTGTTCACCCTGCTCGCGACGCTGCACGTGGCCTACCAGTCGCGCACCGTGCACCCCGATTGGGACCAGGCCGCGCGCGACACGCCCGGCCCCGACGGCGTCATCGCGACGGGCACCGAGCTGCAGCGCACCGCCGCGGGGCCGTCCGCCGACCAGATCTCCGAGGCGATCGGCGCGCTCACCGGCGGCCGGGCCGACGACGAGCTGGTGCTGCTCAGCGACGTGCACTCGCTGCCCGCGTTCCGGCCGTACTTCGCGTTCCAGACGGTGACCAGCGCCTACGCCAACCCCAAGGGCGGCTTCGCGGACCGCAACGACCTCATCCGCACATGGGGCGGCGCCGCCGACGGCGCGGCGCTGGCGGACCTGCTCGACCACTCCCCGGTGCGCGCGCCCGACGTGTTCGTGCTCAGCCGCACCCCCCGCGGCTGGGTGTACAACCTGGCCGAGTCGCGGCTGCCGCGCGATCCGGGCGACGTCGGCCAACCGGTGGTCTTCGACCCGGGCGTCTTCGACCCGGCGCACTTCGCGGTGCGCGAGGTGGGCAACCTCGAGGTGATCGCCCGGCGGTGAGGGTGGGGCCCGGCGGTGAGGGTGGGGCCCGGCGGTG
>CAZDSL010000521.1:0-1993 GCA_964507655.1 uncultured Mycobacteriaceae bacterium
CGTCGAGGAACGCGTGGAAGATGCCGATGGCGTTGGAGCCGCCGCCCACGCAGGCGGTGACGGCATCGGGCAGCCGGCCCGTCATCGCCCGCACCTGCGCACGCGCCTCGAGGCCGATGATGCGCTGGAAGTCGCGCACCATCATCGGGAACGGGTGCGGGCCGGCGGCGGTGCCGAAGCAGTAGTAGGTGTTGTGCGCGTTGGTCACCCAGTCGCGCAGCGCCTCGTTGATGGCGTCCTTGAGTGTGCGCGATCCGGTGAGCGCGGGCACCACCTCGGCGCCCAGCAGCCGCATGCGCGCCACGTTGAGCGCCTGGCGCTTGGTGTCCACCTCGCCCATGTACACCACGCACTCCAGGCCCAGCAGCGCGCAGGCGGTTGCGGTGGCCACCCCGTGCTGGCCGGCGCCGGTCTCGGCGATCACGCGCGTCTTGCCCATCCGCTTGGCCAGCATCGCCTGGCCGAGGACGTTGTTGATCTTGTGCGAGCCCGTGTGGTTGAGGTCCTCGCGCTTGAGCAGCATCCGTGCGCCGCCGGCATGCTCGGACAGCCGCGTCGCGTCGTAGACGGGCGACGGCCGTCCGGTGTAGTGCGTCTGCAGCCGGTCGAGCTCGGCGAGGAAGGCCGGGTCGATGCGGGCCTTGCCGTATTCGGCCGTGACCTCCTCGATGACCGCCATCAGCGCCTCGGGCACGAACCGCCCGCCGTAGTCGCCGAAGTGCCCGCCCTCGTCGGGCTCGTGCCCGGTGCCGGACAGACCGGCGCTGGCCTGCGGAATGTCGGTGCCGAGATCATCCATAGTCACGCCCCCAGTATGCCTGCGGCCCGCCCCGCCGCCCTGTGCGGGCCGCGGGCGGGCCGGCGGTGCGGTCGAAGTGCCCCGACCCGGCTCAGCGGCCGGGCTTGGGGCAGGACGGGTGCGAGCCGGCGGCGACGAGGTCGGAGACCATGACCCGCGGGTCGCCCGAGGTCACCAGCCCCTCACCCACCAGCACCGCATCGGCGCCCGCGCCCGCGTAGGCCATCAGGTCGGCCGGGCCGCGCACGCCCGACTCGGCGATCTTCACGACCTCGGCGGGCAGCCCGGGCGCGATGCGCGAGAAGTTGTCGCGGTCCACCTCGAGGGTCTTGAGGTCGCGCGCGTTGACGCCGATCACCGACGCGCCGGCCTCGAGGGCCCGGTCGGCCTCCTCGGTGGTGTGCACCTCCACCAGCGCCGTCATGCCCAGCGATTCGGTGCGGTCCAGGAGCGCCGTGAGCGTGCTCTGGTCGAGCGCGGCGACGATGAGCAGGATGATGTCGGCGCCGTGCGCGCGCGCCTCGTGGATCTGGTACGGCCCCACGATGAAGTCCTTGCGCAGCACCGGGACCGACACGGCCTTGCGCACCGCGTCCAGGTCGGCCAGCGAGCCGTGGAAGCGGCGCTCCTCGGTGAGCACGCTGATGGCGTGCGCCCCGCCCGCGGCGTAGGCGGCGGCCAGCTCGGCCGGGTCGCCGATGTCGGCGAGCGCGCCGCGCGACGGGCTGGCCCGCTTGACCTCGGCGATCACCCCGATGCCGTCGCCGCGCAGCACCGAGGCCGCGTCGATGGGGTCGGGTGCCGTGCGCGCCAGCTCCTTGACCGCGGCGAGGTCCAGCGCAGACTCGCGGGCCGCCAGATCCTGGCGCACCCCGTCGATGATGGAGTCGAGAACAGTCATCGTGGCCGCATCCCTTCGCACTGGCCCGGAGGTTGAGCTACGGCGCCGCTACCACCGCTCGAACGCTCCCCCGCGGCGTCGGCGCCTGTGCGGCTCACCCTAGCGAGCGTCGCCGCCGTCACCCGCCCCGGGGTGGTCCGGGTCATCGTCGCCGCCCTGCTCCGCGCCCGGTTCGGCGGGGTCGGGCCCGGCGGTGGGATCGGTGCCCGCGTCGAGCGCCTCCCAGAGCACCCGCTGCGTCATGTCGTCGCGCGCCGCCGCCGGCGTCGCGGAGCCCGCGCGCCGGCCCCGGC
>CAZDSL010000522.1:0-1983 GCA_964507655.1 uncultured Mycobacteriaceae bacterium
CCAGGTTCTGAGCGACTACCTGGACTGAGCACCCGCGGAGCCCCGCACCACGACGATGCCGCCCGGCCTGTGCCGGGCGGCATCGTCGTGTCCGTGCCCGCGTCCGCGGGGCCGCCGCGGCGCCCCTGCGCCCCCGCGGCTCCCGCCCGGCCGCTAGGCCGACGGCCGCCAGCGGCGGTGCCGCGTGCCCTGCTCGCCCTCGCGGATCAGCTGGAGCCGCGGGCGCGGGCCGTCGGTGCGGCCGGTCGGCGGCCGGCGGCTGCCCGCCTTGAACGGGTCGACCCATGCGACGCCGGGCCCCGCGTACTCCTGGTCCGCGGCGGCGTGCAGGGTCCAGTGCGGGTCGTACAGGTGCGGGCGGCCGATCGCGACGATGTCGGCGCGCCCCGCGAGCAGCACCGAGTTCACGTCGTCGTAGGACGAGATGGCGCCCACGGCCACCACGGTGACGCCGCACTCGCGCCCCACCTCGTTGCGGATCCGGTCGGCGAACGGCGTCTGGTAGCTGCGGCCGAACGCGGGCTGCTCCTCGCTCACCACCTGGCCCGACGAGACGTTGATCATCCGGGCCCCGTGCCGGGCCAGCTCCCTGGACAGCGCGACGGCCTCCTCGACACCGTTGCCGCCCTCGGCCCAGTCGGTGGCCGAGATGCGCACCGACAGCGGCTTGCCGCCCGGCCAGGCGGCACGGACCGCGTCGAGGACCCGCAGCGGGAACCGCATGCGCGCCGCCAGGTCGCCGCCGTACGCGTCGGTGCGCCGGTTCGTCAGCGGCGACAGGAACGACGACAGCAGATACCCGTGCGCCATGTGCACCTCCAGCAGGTCGAAGCCGGCGCGCTCGGCCGCCCGCGCGGCCTCGGCGAACTCGGCGACGACGCGGTCCATGTCCTCCTCCCCCATCTCACGCGGCGCGGCGGCGGCCGGCGTGTACGGCAGCGGCGACGGCGCGATGGTCTCCCAGTTGCCCTCCGGCAGCGGCTCGTCGATGCCCTCCCACATGAGCTTGGTGGACCCCTTGCGGCCCGAGTGGCCGATCTGCGCGCCGATCTTGGCGGCCGACTGCGCGTGCACGAAGTCGACGATCCGCTTCCACGCACGCTCCTGCTCCGGCGTGTACAGGCCGGTGCAGCCGGGGGTGATGCGCCCCTGGGGCGAGGTGCAGATCATCTCGGTCATCACCAGGCCGGGGCCGCCCATCGCCTTGCTGCCCAGGTGCGCCAGGTGGAAGTCGTCGGGCACCCCGTCCTGGGCGCGGTACATGTCCATCGACGACACCGAGACGCGGTTGCACAGCTCCAGGCCGTCCAGCCGGTACGGCTGGAACATCGGCGGCGCCTGCCGCGCGCGGACGTCGGGCGCGTGCCCGGCCCGCGCCTCGTGCTCCGCGAACCAGGAATCGAGGCGCTCGACGAACTCGGCGTCGCGCAGGCGCAGGTTGTCGTGGGTGATGCGGCGGCTGCGGGTGAGGATGTTGAACGCGAACTGCGCCGGCTCCTGATGCACGTACCGGCCGATGTTCTCGAACCACTCCAGGCTGGCCTGTGCGGCCCGCTGGGTCGACTCGACCACCGGGCGCCGCTCGGTCTCGTAGGCCTCGAGCGCCGCGGTGAGGTCGTCGTGCTCGTGCAGGCAGGCGGCCAGGGCCAGCGAGTCCTCCATTGCCAGCTTGGTGCCCGAGCCGATGGAGAAGTGCGCGGTGTGCGCGGCGTCGCCGAGCAGGACGATGTTGCCGCGCCGCCAGGTGCGGTTGCGCACCGTCGTGAAGTCGACCCACTTGGAGTTGTTCGCCAGCACCTTGTGCCCGTCGAGGACGTCGGCGAACAGCTCGGTGATGCGCTCGACCGAAGGCAGGTCGCTCTCCCCCGGCGCGAGCCCCGTGGCCGCGATCTCATCGAAGCCGGCACGCCGCCACACGTCGTCGTGCATCTCCACGATGAACGTGGAGCCGTCGGTGCCGTACGGGTAGCCGTGGATCTGCAT
>CAZDSL010000523.1:0-1982 GCA_964507655.1 uncultured Mycobacteriaceae bacterium
CGTCGCCTTGGTAGGCCATTACCCCACCAACAAGCTGATAGGCCGCGGGCCCATCTCACACCGCTGCATAACGCTTTCCACCACACCCCATGCGAGGCGCGGTCCTATCCGGTATTAGACCCGGTTTCCCAGGCTTATCCCAGAGTGCAAGGCAGATCACCCACGTGTTACTCACCCGTTCGCCACTCGAGCACCCCCCGAAAGGGGCCTTTCCGTTCGACTTGCATGTGTTAAGCACGCCGCCAGCGTTCGTCCTGAGCCAGGATCAAACTCTCCGTTGAAAACCCAACAATCAACCCACCCGAAAGCAGGCCAATCAACACTAGGGCACATCGAGAAATCACTAGCAAAAAACTCAAACTAGCTGTACAACATCGGGCCGCACCATCCGACAGGGAATGGACGACACGACCCGCAAAAACATCCACACCCCGCACAACACGAGGCATGGCATGCCAAAAATTTTTGGCACTGGCATTCATCGACACACTGTTGAGTTCTCAAAGAACACGCACAACAACCAGCCACCCGAACACTGCCGGGCACCGCATCGCCGCACCTGCTTCACATACCGTAGCACAGTCACGAAAGCGCCGCTCCCCAGCCACAAGGCGTGGGAGCTGCTCTCGCCGCTCCGGCCCGACCAAAGCTACGCGGCCCCGCACACAATCGCAAATCCGCTGGTCAGCGCACATCCCACCGCGTAGCGTGGCACCTCCGGGCCCCGCGCCGGCCCCGGCGGGACCGGCGCCGGCCGCGCCCCGGCGTCATGGACGGGTGATCGACTCCACAAGCTTCGGCGCCCACACGACCCGGCCCAGGAACCGGTCGGCCTCGGGGGAGGTCGCCAGCCACACCGCGGCCTCGGCCGGCACCGTCGCCGGCACCGACCCGAATCCCGCCCCCTCGATCGCGTCCGTACCGCCCCGGGCTCTGCCCGATTCCGTCACCACGAAGCCGGGGCTCAGGTTGAAAGCGCGGATCCCACGGCCGGAGTACTCCGCGTTGATGGCGCCGGCCATCCTGCCGAACGCCGCCTTGGACGCCGCGTACGACAGGCCCCACCCGCCGTCGCCCGGGGCCGCGGGCGGATCCATCGTCGCCGAGCCCGAGGCCAGGTTGACCACCACGCCGCGCCCGGCGTCGAGCATCGCGGGCAGGACGCGCTGCGTGAGCTCCACCTGCCGCACGAAGTTGCCCACGGCCATCGCCTCGGCGTCGGCGGCGCGGATCTCGAGGAAGCGGTCCATGTTGCCGCCGTTCTGCACGCAGGCGTTGTTCACCAGCACCGCCACCGATCCCCAGGCGCGCAGCACCTCGTCGGCCGCCGCGGTGACGGAGGCGCTGTCGAGCAGGTCCATGCGCACAGGAAGCGCCCGCACGCCCAGCGCCCTGATTTCGTCGGCGGTGGTCTCCAGGCTGCCGGGGACCGCGATGGGATCCTCACCCTGGGTGCGGGTGCGCGGCGCGACGCGGCCGTCGCCCTCCCGGACCGTGCGCGCCGTCAGCGCCACGTCGAACCCCGCCCGCGCGAAGGCCAGCGCCACCTCGCGCCCGATCCCCCGGCTCGCCCCCGTCACGAGCACATTCCCACGGCCTGTCATCGTCGCCTCTCCGTCGTCGGGCATCGCGGGCCGCGGACGGCCCTCCTCATGGTGTGCGCGGCGGAGCACGCGGTGGACGCCCGCGCGCCGCCCGCCGACCCGTCCCGCACGCGGCGGGACCCATCCGAACCTAAGCGCGCCGCGCGACGGGCGTCACAGCACGTTCCGGTCAACGACACCCCCGCCACGGCGAACGGCCGGGCCCTCCCGGCGCGGTGGCGCGTCGGGAGGGCCCGGCCGTGGGGGCGGGCGGCGTCAGGCGCCTAGCACCAGCCCCGAAGTGGGCACGCCGGTGCCGGCGGTGACGAGCACGTGCTGCGCGGCGTCCACCTGGTTCACGGAGGTGCCGCGCACCTGGCGCACGCCCTCGGCGATGCC
>CAZDSL010000524.1:0-1981 GCA_964507655.1 uncultured Mycobacteriaceae bacterium
CCGGCGCGGCGCGGGCAGGCGGCGGAACCGGCCGCGGCCCCGCAGCCGCAGGTGCCGCGCCCCAGCCCGCGCGACGCGTCGCTGTGGCCGCAGCGGGAGTCGCTCAAGGCGGCGCTGCAGGAGCCGGGCATCGCGGGCACGGTGTTCGACTCGCTGCCCCCGGAGAGCTTCACCCACCTGGCCTACGCCACCGTGCGCGACGCGATCGCCGCGGCGGGGGGCACTGCCGCGGGGACGGGCGGCGCGGAGTGGGTGGAGTCCGTGGCGCAGGCCGGCGAGTCCCTCGTGGCCGGGCCCGGCGACGGCACGCCGCGCCTGACGGGCGCGCAGGTGCGTTCGCTCGTCACCGAGCTTGCGGTGGAGGACATGCGCGTGTCCGAGGCCGACGTGCCCCGGTACATCGGCGGTGTGCTCGCGCGCCTGCAGGAGGTGTGGGTGGGGGAGCAGATCGCCGACCTCAAATCGAAGCTGCAGCGCATGTCGCCGGCCGACGACGCCGACGCCTACAGGGCCGTGTTCGGCGACCTCGTCGCGCTCGAGCAGTATCGGCGCGGGCTGCTCGACCAGGCGGTGGGCGCGCGCGACGACGTCCCCATCTCCTGACGGGCCCGGTCAGCGCGTGCCGTCGGCCTCCGGGATGTACACGGAGGTCTGCTCGTCGATCGGCTCGATCTTGGTGTAGCGCGGCTCGGTGCTCAGTGCCTCGGAGAGGCGCTGGCGCCCGGCATCGATGGCGCTGCGCGTGGCGGGGCTGGCCGCGATGGCCCGCGCGGCGCGCGTCATCTGCTCGTAGCGGCGGCGCCCGGCCTTGGTGCCCATGACGTATCCGGCGCCCGCCGCGACCACGATCCCGATCATCGCGTCTCCTCCCTCGTCCGCGCCGGCGTCGTCGCCGTCCGCACCTCGCCACGGCCCGGCCTCCCGGGCGTCGCATGCGACCATCCTGCCAGCAACGACGACGGGCGTGCAGGGCGGTCGCCGGATGCCGCGCGCCCGCCCGCCCGGGGGCGATTTGGCACCCCCGGTGGGGTGTGCGCTAGAGTCTCTCCTCGGTGAGGGCAGCCGCCCGCGCCGCGTGATCCCCCGTAGCTCAATCGGCAGAGCATTCGACTGTTAATCGAAGGGTTACTGGTTCGAGTCCAGTCGGGGGAGCCATCCGAGCGCCAGGTCAGAGCAGGTTATGGCCTGGCGCTTCGTCGTCTGTGTGTGCCTGTCGGTTACGTGTCGTTTCGGCAGGTGACCGCAGGTGTCGTGTGGTGTTGGGGTAATCGTGGAGTAACAGGTCGCCCCCGTGTCGCACGCCGCCGGGCGCGCCCGCACCTCCCGGCGCGGGGGCATGATGAAGAGGTGACAAAACTCGGCGGCAGCACGCCCACCGTGGGAGGTTTCCGCTTCTTCCCCGCAGACGACCTGTGGCAGTGGTCCGACGAGGTCGGGCGCATCCACGGCAGGCCGGCCGGTTACCAGACGACGACCGAGGAAATGCTGGCGGCCAAGCACCCCGACGACCGTGAATCCGTCCGCGAGCTGATCGCGCGCGTCGTCGCCGGGAACGTCCCGCTGAGCAGCCACCACCGAATCGTGCGCACCGACGGCGCGGTGCGCGACGTGGTCATTGCGGCCTATTCCGTCGACGCCGGCGACGAGGGGATGCGCCACATCGAGGGCCTCTACATCGACGTGACCGACACGCTGGAGCGGGAACGCCAGAGCATTCTCACTCAGTCCATGGCCGACCTGTCGCGGCGGCGGGAAGCGATCGAACAGGCCAAGGGCATGCTCATGCTGTCGTACCAAGTGCCCGCCGGCCGGGCATTCGACATCCTCAAGTGGCGCTCGCAGGAGACCAACGCGAAGCTGCACGACATCGCGCGGCAGATCATCGACCGGGTCCTGGTGTCCGGCGCCGACGTGATGATCTCCCGCGAAGAAGTCGACCGGATCGTCCTCACCGTCGGCACGCAGGCCTGAGACGGCTCGC
>CAZDSL010000525.1:0-1981 GCA_964507655.1 uncultured Mycobacteriaceae bacterium
GCCATCGGCGCCTTCACCCGCGCGGTGGCGCCACGCGACGGCACCCCGCCCGCCGCGGCGCACGACAGGCTCGCGGCGGCGGGGCTCGACGCGCGCGCCGCCCGCAACCTGCTGGATCTGCTCGAGGCGCAGCGGCAGGCCGTGGGCGCGGTGCCCGACGACACGACGCTGGTGGTGGAGCGGTTCGTCGACGAGCTGGGCGACTGGCGCGTGGTGCTGCACTCGCCCTACGGCAGGCGCGTGCACGCGCCGTGGGCGCTCGCCGTCGGCGCGCGGATCGGCGAGCGGTACGGCATCGACGCCCACCCCACGGCCTTCGACGACGGCATCGTGCTGCGGCTGCCCGCCACCACCGCCGCCCCGCCGGGTGCGGAGCTGTTCGCCGTGCCGCCCGACGAGATCGACGCCGTCGTCACCGGGGCGCTCAGCGGCTCGGCGCTGTTCGCCTCCCGCTTCCGCGAGTGCGCGGCGCGCGCGCTGCTGCTGCCGCGCCGCGACCCCGGCAAGCGGGCGCCGCTGTGGCAGCAGCGGCACCGTTCGGCCCAGCTGCTGGGCGTCGTCCGCCGCCACCCCGACTTCCCGATCCTGCACGAAACGGTGCGCGAGTGCCTGCGCGACGTCTACGACCTGCCCGCGCTGCGCGGCGTGCTCTCCGGCCTGGCCACCGGGGAGGTGGGGTTCCGCGAGGCCGAGACCGCCGCGCCGTCGCCGTTCGCCTCCTCGCTGCTGTTCGACTACATCGGCACCTTCCTCTACGACGACGACGTGCCGCTCGCCGAGCGCCGTGCCGCCGCACTGAGCCTCGATCCGGCGCTCCTCTCCCAGCTGCTCGGGGAGGTCGAGCTGAGCGAGCTGCTCGACCCCGAGGTGCTCGGGCAGACGGAGGAGGCGCTGCAGTGGCGGAGCGGCGCGCGGCGGGCCCGCACCGCCGAGGCGCTCGCCGACCTGCTCCGCGACCTCGGGCCTCTCACCGACGACGAACTCGCCGCGCGCGCCGACGGCGACCCCGCGCCGTGGATCGCCGCGCTCGCCGAGGCCCGGCGCGTCTACCGGTGCACCGTCGCCGGCGCGCAGCGGTGGGCGACGGCCGAGGATGCCGCCCGCCTGCGCGACGCGCTGGGTGTGCCGACGCCCCGGTGGCTTCCGCCCGCGCTCGCCGAGCCGGTGCCCGACCCGCTGGGCGACCTCGTCGGGCGTTTCGCGCGCACACACGGCCCGTTCACGGCGCCCGGCGCCGCGGCGGGCACCGGCCTGGCACTCGCGGTGGTCGAGGAGGTCCTGGCGAGGCTCGAGCGCGACGGCCGCGTGGTGCCCGGCCGCTTCTTCCGTCCGCACGGCGACGGCGACGGCGAGGGCGACGGCGACGAGGCCCGGCAGTGGTGCGACACCGGGGTGCTGCGCACCCTGCGCCGGCGCTCGCTCGAGCGTGCCCGCCGCGCGCTCGAGCCCGTACCGCAGGCCGCCCTGGGGAGTTTCCTGCCCGCCTGGCAGCATCTCGGCGCCGGGCAGACGCTGCACGGCGTCGACGGGCTGTACGAGGTGATCGACCAGCTCGCCGGCGCACCCCTGCCCGCCTCGGCGCTGGAGTCGCGGGTGCTGGCGCCGCGCGTGGCCGGGTACCGGCCCGAGATGCTCGACGAGCTCACCGCGGGCGGCGAGGTGTTCTGGTCGGGGCGCGGCCGCTCCGGCCCGCGCGACGGCTGGGTGGTGCTGCACACCGCCGACTCGGCCGGTGCCACACTGCCCGTGCCTGCGTCGCTGCCGGCGGCCGCCGGCCCGCTGCACGGCGCCGTGCTGGACGCGCTTGCCGGCGGCGGCGCGTTCTTCTTCCGCGCCATCGCCGACGCCGCCGCGGACGCCCTCGGCGGCCCCGTGGCCGACGCCGACCTCGTCGACGCACTGTGGGACCTGGTGTGGGAGGGCCGCATCACCGGCGACGCCCTCGCCCCGCTGCGGTCGCTCGTCTCGGGCCCGCGCGCCA
>CAZDSL010000526.1:0-1976 GCA_964507655.1 uncultured Mycobacteriaceae bacterium
GGCCGAACCCGCAGAACGGCTCGCGAACAGCAGACCCGCTCGCGGACTCCGGGCGACACCGCACAGATCCGCCCCATGCTCGCCCCCGACAGGCCCCGACAACGCCGCGGGGCGCCCCCCAGTGGAGGACGCCCCGCGGTCATGCGCTGCGCATCGGCGGCCCGCCCGGCAACCGGCCGCCGGCTCAGGCGGCCCGCCCGGCAATCGGGCCGCCGGCCGGCACCGACGTCAGCGCTCGAGGATCATCGTCACGCCCTGCCCGCCGGCGGCGCAGATCGAGATGAGCCCGCGCACGGTGCGCTTCTCCTCGCGCCCCTTCTCCGCGAGCATCTTCGCCAGCGTCGCCACGATGCGCGCGCCCGTCGCGGCGAACGGGTGCCCGGCCGCCAGCGACGAGCCGTTGAGGTTGAGCTTGCTGCGATCGAGCGAACCGAACGCGCCGGCCAGCCCCAGCCGCTGCGTGCAGTACTCCTCCGACTCCCAGGCCGCGAGGGTGCACAGCACCTGCGACGCGAACGCCTCGTGGATCTCGAAGAAGTCGAAGTCGTCGAGGGTGAGCCCGTTGCGCTCGAGCAGCCGCGGCACGGCGTAGGTGGGGGCCATCAGCAGGCCGTCGGGGGTGCGCCCGTCGTGTCCGTGCACGAAGTCGACGGCGGCCGTCTCCGAGTCGACGATGTACGCCAGCGGCTCGAGCCCACGCTCGGCGGCCCACTCCTCGCTGGCCAGCAGCGCCGTCGACGCGCCGTCGGTGAGCGGCGTCGAGTTGCCGGCGGTCATGGTGGCCTCGTCGGCGTGCGGGCCCTTGGTGCCGAAGACCGGCTTGAGCTTGGCCAGCTTCTCCACGCTCGAGTCGGGCCGCAGGTTGTCGTCGCGGGTCAGCCCCAGGTACGGCGTGACCAGGTCGTCGAAGAAGCCGCGGTCGTAGGCGGCCGCCATGCGCTGATGGCTCTGCGCGGCCAGCTCGTCCTGGGCCTCCCGCGTGATGCCGAACTCGCGGGTGGTGATGGCCTGATGGTCGCCCATCGACAGGCCGGTGCGCGGCTCGCCGTTGCGCGGGATCTCCAGGCCCAGCATGCCGGGGCGGGCGCGGCCGAGCAGCTTGATGCGGTCGGTGGTGCTCTTGGCGCGGTTGAGGTCGAGCAGGAACTCGCGCAGGTCGTCGCCCACGCCGATGGGCGCGTCGGAGGTGGTGTCGGAGCCGCCGCCCACGCCCGCCTCGATGCGGCCGGCGGCGATGGCGTCGCCCACCGCGATCAGCGACTGCAGGCCGGTGCCGCACGCCTGCTGCAGGTCGAAGGCCGGGGTGTAGGGGCTCAGGTGGCTGCCGAGCACCGATTCGCGGATGAGGTTGAAGTCGCGGCTGTGCTTGAGCACCGCGCCGCCCGCGACCATGCCCAGGCGCTCGCCCTGCAGGTGGAAGCGGCTGACGAGGCCGTCGAGCGCGGCGGTGAACATGTCCTGGTTGGACGCGTGCGCGTACTTGCGATCGGAGCGGGCGAAGGGGATGCGGTTGCCGCCGAGCACGGCGACGCGGCGCGGGGCCCGGGGCGCGGACGCACCGCCGGAGCGACCGGCACCCGCCGAGGCGGCCGGAGCGGCCTTCCCGGCAGCGGGGGCGGCCTTCTCGGCGGCGGGCTTCGCAGCGGCGGGCTTCGCAGCAGCGCCCTTATCGGCGGGCTTCCCGGCGGCGGGCTTCGCAGCCGCCGAAGCGCCGGCAGCGGCGGCGGGCTTCGCAGCAGCGCCCTTCCCGGCGGGCTTGGCGGCGCCGGCGGCGTCCTTCGCGGGCGTGGTCTGCGGGGCCTGCGCGTGCTTGCCGGAGGGCTGCGCGCCCGTGGCGTCGGCGCCCTTGCCGGCGGCAGACTTGGCGGGGGTGGAGTCGGGATTGGTGGCCACGCGGTTCTCCCAGCGGTCGAGAAGATGGTGTCGGTCTCTATCACGTATTCTTACCCAAGAGTAAGGTGCTGTCGACATCGAGG
>CAZDSL010000527.1:0-1974 GCA_964507655.1 uncultured Mycobacteriaceae bacterium
TGATCAGTGCGGCAACAGCTCATTCGCTGACGCCAGCTGAAGCGTGCGTTGGGCAAGATGGAACGCCTCGTCATAAGCGTCAGCGATTGTGAGAATGTCGGCTTCGTCATGGTGGCCGTCGGAGAAGTTGTTTTCGTTGAACTCGCGCCCCGTTACCTTTTCAAACAACTCGTCGTAGGTGTACGGGACACCCTGGTCAAGGTTCACTCGCGAATGCGTGTACACGTCAGTCTCCGCGAGACGGGCCGCCTCACCCCTAATCTGTGCCATCCAAGACTGCTGGCGGCTGCCCGCAGTATCGGGGGTGCTTGTGCAGGTGTCTGTTTTCATCATGTCGGTCATCTCTGCTTCTGCCGCGTGGTTGTGGTGGATGGGATGGCCCGGTCAGGGAGCAGGTTGCCCTGTTCCGGAAGCTGTCGGGTCGTGAGGCCCTTCGCGGTGGAGACTCGAGTAAAAACCGCGTTAACTCCCTGCCCGGGCCATCCCATCCACCTACCCATGCGCGGTCTCAGGCCGCCGCGAGTGTTGCGGCAGCTTCGCTGAGCTTGTCCGGGCGGAACCCACTCCATAGGTCGTCCCGGAACCGCACGACCGGTGCACGCAGCTCGGCCTTCGCCTCTTTGACAGCCGTAATCACATCGTCGTCAACGTCCCGCACCTCGTAAGGAACCTCTGCCCTGTCGAGAAACCTCTTCGTAGCCCAGCACTGCCGGCAATTTTCCTGTACCCAAACAATGACGTGGTCGGGGGAATCCTCGCCGGTTGTGGCAACGTGTGGCGTTTCGGTCAGAGTCATGATGTTGTTGCCTTTCTGAAAGTTCCGCGTTGATACCAGTGCGAACATCTCAGCTGCGGCGACGCGGACACCTGTCGGCTGAGACAAGCTTGTGTCAGGGATGTGTGCGGCGCCGGGTACGTTGCTGTTCGCGACGCACACTCCTCAGATAGACGTTCATGTCCTCATTCGCGGCGACCGCCAGAGGTACACGGGCGGGTTCACCGGCCTGGTCACTGCCGGCGAGGACGACATAGGAGCCTTGGGTGATGTTGCCCCAGAGCACGCACGATTGTGCAGCGTCGCTGTCGATGCTGCGCAGGAGCACCGATGTGGTCTCGCCCACGTTGGCTGTCTGTTCGACGAACCACACAGCAGCGTCCGGAGAATCCTCTACTCTCGCCCACAGGTACGACACCCGTCCGATCGCCTCGCGTTTCCTCCGTGCCTTGCGTGTGAGTGCCAGGGCGACGTGGAGGGTGAGCGCGCTGACATAGGTGAGAATGAGAGGCCAGAAGGTGTCCCCGCCGCGAATCAGGATGAGGGTCGTTGCGGCAACACCGATACTGATGACGACCACTGCCCGTGTCCTGATCGAAAAGCACACGAGCGCACACGACAGTGCGCCGAGAAGCAACATAGGGTTCCCCGCCGGTGCGATAGCCGTCACGAACGAAGCAATGACTCCTACGCAGAATCCGACAACCGAAATAGTGATGGCCCACGCCCCTAGAAGGCTTTCGCCCGGCGCGGGGTGGGGCGCCGTCGGCGGTGTCTCTACCCCCGCACCTGTCGAACCTCTATTCGAATGTGTGCCGGGTTGCGGGCCTGTTCGTGGAGGTGGTGACTGCGTCCGCGCGCTCTCGTCATCAGGGGTGTCTGTGTCCCCGAGGGAGGTGTCGTAGTCGGCACGAGAAGCCGGATCTGACAGCACACGATAGGCGTCGTTGATGCGCTGAGACTGTTGTTCGGTGCCGCCGAGGTCTGGGTGGGCAGTACGAATCTGGGCCTTATAGGCAGCCCTGATCACCTCCGGCGAGGCCGATCGTGCCACGCCGAGCGTTTCGTAATGGTCAGTCATGCCTTACGGCATGCGCGGCGCTGGCCTTTGGCGTGCGTTTGGGGGTGGTTCTTGTCCGCCGTCGGCTTGGCCTGAGTGTTCGTGGTTACGCTCGCACGCATCCTAGCGGCGAGCGTAA
>CAZDSL010000528.1:0-1969 GCA_964507655.1 uncultured Mycobacteriaceae bacterium
GTGCCGCCGGGTGGCGGCGGGGCCGGGATCAGCTGCCTACGTTGAGGTCCCAGCCGGCGATGGAGCCCCAGCCGGCCGCGGAGCCGGAGTCGCCGCAGGACGAGCCGAGTGCCCCGGCCGAGCCTGCGACGGAGCCGGCCGCGGAGCCGAGCGACCCGCTGCCGCCGGGATGTTCGGGGCAGCCGGGTTCTTCCGGCTCAGACGGGGTGTGCGCGATCGCGACGGAGAATAGATAGCCCGCGGAGATGGCGGTGACGACTTGGCCGTCGAGTTCCGCGGGAACCTCGGTCGAACCGCTCTGGTCCCAGCCCCATGCGTGAACTCGGCCATCCGCCGTCAATGCGAGAATGTGCCCACCACCAGCTGCGATGGCAGTTACATCTTCAAGGCCGGCGGGTACCTCAGTCTGTCCCTGGTTATTGAATCCCCAGGCATGGACTCTGCCGTCGGAGGTCAATGCGAGGGACGTGTACCCATCGGTTGCAATGGCTGTGACGTCATGAAGCCCTGCAGGGACATTGGTCGAACCCGAATGGTTCCATCCCCAGGCGTAGACCAGTCCGTCCGACGTCAATGCCAGTGAGGTGTCGGAACCTGCCGCAATGGCGATGACTTGCTTGTCATCGAGCACGGAAGGCACGGTGATCGGTTCGTTCCTGATCTTGCCCCAGGCGTGCACCTTGCCATCGGAAGTCAATGCCAGCGAATGGAAGCGGCCGGCGGCGATGGCCGTGACGGTTTCGTTCTTGAGTTCGGCGGGCACGTCGGTCTGGCCGGCGGTATTCCATCCCCACGCGTGGACCTTGCCGTCCGCCGTCAGGGCCAAGGAGTGAAGGTCGCCTGTCGCAATGGCGGTGACGTTCTCACCGTCGAGGTCGGACGGAATGTCCGTTTGGTTCGCGGAGTCGAGGCCCCAGGCGTGCAGGGATCCATCCTCGGCCATCGCCAACACGAACGACTGGCCGGCAGAGATCGCTGTGACCTTCTTGCCGTCGAGACTTGCAGGAATCTCGAGTTGTTTGCTCGTATTGGTGCCCCACGCGTAGACGGTCCCGCCGGGCTTGACGGGCACCCCGTCGGGTGCCGCGGCGGCGGGGGCGGTGAGCGCGACCGCGGCGAGGAGGGCTCCGGCGGAGGCGGCGGCGAGGCGTCGCCCCGCCCTCCGGACCGGCGGCCTGTCGCCCGGTGGATGGTGTCCGTGGCGGTTCTTGCGGGGGAGAATGCCGACGAGAGTCTGCATAGAGGCCTCACTGTGTGCGGTTTTCCGCGTCATGATGAGGGCTACGGATGAGCCGTGCGATGCCGGGCCAGAGCCCTGGGGAGGTGCGCCGGTACCGATAACGAGTCGATCACATCAAGCAAGGCGGCGGGCCGGAATACTGCAAATCTGGAACGAATGTGACGCGTGGTGCGGCGGGTGCGCCCCGCAGCAGCCCGTCGACTCATCCCCCGGTCGCGGCGCGGTAGTGCTCTTGGCTCGCGTAGTCGCGCGCCCGGGCGTCGAGCACCGTGGCGATCTGCCCGGGGGCGTCGTCGCCCAGTACCAGCCGCAGCGGGCCGGGGCCCGGATCGTCGACGTGCGCGATGAGGCGGTCGGCGATGTCGCCGGGCGGTGTGCCTCCCCCGGTGGCGCCGGGCTCGACCGGCCAGGGGACGTCGGCGGTGCCCAACGTGTCGGCGCGGAGGCGGTCGTAGGCGCCCAGGGGAATGCTGAACCGCATGCTGCCGGTGGCCCACTCGGTGTCCATGGCGCCGATCTCGGCGAGGGTCACCCGCACGCCGAAGCCCGCCGCCTCGCCGGCCATGGCCTCGGTGAACCCCTCCAGGCCCCACTTGGCGGCGTTGTAGAGCCCGAAGAAGGGCATGGCGCCCACCCCGCCCACCGACGAGATCTGCACGATGTGCCCGCCGCCTTGGGCGCGCATGACCGGCAGCGCCGCCTGGCTGAGCCACAGCGGGCCGAGCAGGT
>CAZDSL010000529.1:0-1956 GCA_964507655.1 uncultured Mycobacteriaceae bacterium
GCGGGTCGCGGGTACCCGGTGGCGGGGCTGCCCCGCGCGTGCCGGCCGCCCCGGTGGCGGGCCGGGCCCGGCGGATGCACCCGGTGCGGCGGATCCGGCGCGTGCGCGTGGCGGGCCGCAGGCGCCAGTAACCGCCCGCCCCCTTCACGACCCTGCTATCGCCGCCGTGCGGCACGGAAACGGATTCACACATGCCCCGGACCGCCCAGACGGCCCCGACCCCGCACGAGCAGTCGTGGATCGCCGCGCTGCGCTCACCGCGCCGGCTGCGCATCGAGGTGCTCGGCGGGCTGGTGGTGGCGTTCGCGCTGATCCCCGAGGCCATCTCGTTCTCCATCATCGCCGGGGTGGACCCGCGGGTGGGCCTGTTCGCCTCGTTCGCCATGGCCGTGACCATCGCGTTCACCGGCGGGCGGCCGGCGATGATCTCGGCGGCCGCCGGCTCGGTGGCGCTGGTGGTGGCGCCGCTGGCCAAGCAGTACGGGCCCGACTACCTCATCGCGGCCGTGGTGCTGGCCGGGATCTTCCAGATGGCGCTGGGCGGGCTGGGCGTGTCGCGGCTGCTGCGGTTCATCCCGCACAGCGTGATGGTGGGGTTCGTCAACGCGCTCGCCATCCTCATCTTCCTGGCGCAGCTGCCGCACCTGATCGACGTGCCGTGGGCGGTGTACCCGATGGTGGCGGCGGGGCTGGTGGTGATCGTGGCGCTGCCGCGGCTGACCACGGTGGTGCCCGCCCCGCTGGTGGCCATCGTGCTCATCACCGCGGCGGCCCTGGCGATGGGGCTGGACCTGCCGAGCGTGGGCGACGAGGGCGAGCTGCCGGAGAGCCTGCCCTCGCTGCTGATCCCCGACGTGCCGGCGACGTGGGAGACGCTGACGATCATCGCCCCGTTCGCGCTCACGATGGCGCTGGTGGGGCTGCTCGAATCGCTGCTCACCGCGCAGCTGGTGGACGAGATCACCGACACCCGCTCGGACAAGCGCCGCGAGTCGATCGGCCAGGGCGTCGGCAACATCGCGGCCGGGCTGTTCGGCGGCATCGGCGGCTGCGCGATGATCGGGCAGACGATGATCAACGTCAAGGGCGCCGGCTCGCGCACGCGCCTCTCCACGTTCTGCGCGGGCGTGTTCCTGCTGATCCTCGTCGTGGGCCTCGGCGACATCGTGGGCCGCATCCCCATGGCCGCGCTGGTGGCGGTGATGATCATGGTGTCGGTGGGCACGATGAACTGGCACTGCCTGCGGCCGGGATCGCTGCGCCGGATGCCCCGCAGCGAGACGGCCGTGATGCTCGTGACGGTGGCCGTCACCGTGGCCACCAGCAACCTGGCCTACGGGGTGATCGTGGGCGTGATCGCGGCGATGGCGCTGTTCGCGCGCCGCGTGGCGCAGCGCACCGGCTTCGAGCGGGTGGAGGCGCCACACCACGGCGTATCGGTGCCGCACGCGGAGCCCCACGCGGTGCCCCACGCGGTGCCGGCCGGCGAGGGCGCCGCCGGTGGGGGTGCCGCCGGTCCGCGGGTGTACCGGATCACGGGCGAGCTGTTCTTCGCCTCCAGCGCCGACCTGGTGCACCGGTTCGACTACGCCGGCGACCCGGCCCACGTGGTGATCGACCTGACCGGCGCGGAGATCTGGGACGCCTCGACGGTGGTCGCCCTCGACGCCGTGCGCGGCAAGTACGCGGCCCGCGGCACCCGGGTGGACATCGTAGGGCTGGACGGCGCCAGCCTGGAACGCCACGAACGGCTCAGCGGGCACCTCGCCGCCGCCGACTGACACGCGCGGGCGTCAGCGCGTGGCCACTCTCGGCATGACCACTCGGCGTGCCCGCCGGGCCGGGGCGCGCTGCCCCGCCCCGGCCCGGCGGGGTTCACCGGCGGCCGGCCGCCGTCAGGCCCAACTCGCGGCGGCCCTGGCGTTGGTCTCGCGCATGAGGTCGTTGCCCTCGGAG
>CAZDSL010000530.1:0-1953 GCA_964507655.1 uncultured Mycobacteriaceae bacterium
ACCGCCGGGCGGGCCGTGCGGCGCGGCTCCGGCGCCCGGGCCGGCCGCGCCGTCCGGGCCGCGGCCCAGCTCGCCGCGCAGGATGGCCAGGTGCACCGCGGACAGCTCGTCGGAGGGATCGGTGCCGAGCCTGTCGGCGAGCCGGGCGCGCACCGACGAGTACAGGGCGACGGCCTCGTTGCCACGGCCCGTCGCCGCGAGCGCCCGCATGAGCGTGGCGTGCGCCGGCTCGTCCAGCGGGTTGCGCTCGCACACCTCGCGCAGCAGGGGCAGCGCGTCCTCGGCGCGCCCCTCCGCGAGCGCGCCTTCGATCTGCACGCCCTCGACCGCGCGGCGCAGGTCGGCCGTGACGGCGCGCAGCGCGTCGCGCACGGGCCCGTCGGGGAGGTCGTCGCCCGGGATGCCGCGCACCAGCGCCATCCCCTGGCGCGACGCGTCGAGCGCGGCCGCCCCGGCGCCGTCGCGCAGCAGCGACTCCGCGGCGGCGGTGCGGTCTTGCGCGAGGGTGAGGTCGACGGCGCCGCGGGGCAGGGCCAGGCGATACCCGGCGGGCCCCTGCTCCAGGGCCCCCGCAGGCAGCAGGGTACGCAGGCGCGACAGCTGCGTGTGCAGTGCGTTCATGGGATCGCGCGGCAGGGCGTCGCCCCAGATCTCGTCGATGAGCGCGGCCGCGCTGCGGTACCGGCCGGGCTCGAGCGCCAGCGCCGCGAGCACGGTGCGGGGGCGCCGGCCCGGCACCGGGACCAGGGCGCCGTCGCGCCGCACCGACACCGCGCCGAGCACGCCGACGATCACGCCGGCAGCGGGCGCTGCCTCCACCGGTACCCTCTGGTCCTCCGCCACGACACTGCACATCGTAGCCGGGTCGGCCGCCCCCGTCCGCGCGCGCGTGACCCCGCCGCGCGCGGTTCCGCGGGACCGCGGCGACCGGCCGGGACGGCCGTGCCGGGCGGTCCCCCTATGTAGGATCGCTGGCACAGCCACACGATCGGGGGTGTCGCCTCGCCGAGCAGAAAGGGATCGTCCCCGTGCCGCACACGCCGCCCGAATCCCCGGCACCGGATGCGCGGCTGCTCCGCGTGTGGCGCAACATGCTCTTCGCGCACAGCGCGATAGTGCAGAAGCTCGGCGACGAACTCAGCGAACAGGCCGACCTCACCCTCGCCCAGTACGACGTGCTGCTGCGCCTCCGCGACAATCCCGAGCGCGCGATGCGGATGGGCGAGCTCGCCGAGGGCGTTCTGGTCACCACCAGCGGGCTGACGCGGGTGGTCGACCGGCTCGAATCGGCCGGTCTGGTGCAGCGGGTGCGCGAGACGCGCGACCGGCGCGGCGTGCGGGTCTCGCTCACCCCCGCGGGCCTCGACAAGCTGCGCGAGGCCGCCAAGATCCACCGCGACGGCATCGCCCGCTACTTCACCCGGCACATCGAGCCCGACGAACTGCCCGCGCTCGAGTCGTTCTTCGCGCGGCTATTCGCCGAATCGCGCGGGGTGCCGGTGGTCGAAGACCTGCCCTCGCCCACGATGCCGCCGCGGAATTAGCGGGGCCGCCGCGCAGGCAGCGGGGCCGTTCCCCGCGGCCGGCCTGCACCGCGGCCACAGCTCGGCCCGCTCAGCCGGCCGGCCGCGCCGCCTCCGCCGCCGCGTGCGCCGTCAAAGATCGCCGATCATCAGCAGCCCGCAACACACGGCGACCCCGGCGAGCGCCACCCACCATGCCCGGCGGCCGCGGCGCATCCGCGCCGAACCCCACACGACCGACGCGACGAGCACCGCGAACGTCGCACCGGCCATGGCCACAGTCCCCGGGTACGCGGCCCGATCGGTGCAGAAATCCGGTGCGCCGCAGTGGTCGGAGTATTCCGTGAACACCAGCAGGAGGACGACCTCGAAGGCCCACAGCATCCAGGAGAGCACCCACACGATCGCGGTGAAGACGATGTCGCCTATC
>CAZDSL010000531.1:0-1942 GCA_964507655.1 uncultured Mycobacteriaceae bacterium
GTGGAAGATGGCGCCGTCGTAGAACGGGCCGGACGTGCCGCCCTGGGCGTTCTGGGTGCTGTAGTCGCGCGAGCCCTCGGCGAGCCCGACGAAGTTCGCCACCGTCTTCGGCGCGTGGTTGCCGAAGAGGGCGATCTTGATGTCGCCCTTGTTGGTGTGGAGCGTGGCGGTTGCGGTCTGAATAGGTGAAGTCACGCCCACCATCGTGCCACCATCGCGTCGCCCGCAGCCCTTACCCCGCGGCATTTCCGGGACTACGCTCGTGGGCACGGATCCCGCCGTCAGCGTGAGGTGAGTCCATCGTGCACAGCACCGTCCCCGGCGCCCCCGTGAATCCGGGCGCCGCACCGAGCACCACCGCCGTCCCCGCCGGCCTGCGGCCCACCGCGCCGCCCGGCCGCGGCCACCGCGGACGCCGCGCCGCCGTGGCCGTCGGCCTTGCCTCCGCGCTGGGTGCGGCCGTGTATGCGCAGCTGCACCGCGACGAGTTCGAGGCTATGGCGCGGCACGTCGAGCTGCGGGCCGAACCGCAGACCTGACGCCCCGCACCGGCCGCAGCCGCTGTGCCATTCTGGAGGGCATGACTCTCCCCAAGAAGTGCAAGGACCGGCGCCCGCCGCTGGGCGTCCGCGTCGGCGTGCCCGCGGCGGCCGCGGGTGCCGCCGTCGTCGTGGCCGCGGCCGTCGCCGTCGCCGCGGCGGTGAGCCGAAGGAACGCCCCGCCGCGTCCGGCCGAGCGCCCGCCGCGGGTGGACGATCCCGTGCTCTGAGGGCGCGTCGCCCACGGAAGGACGCCCCGCCGCACCCGGCCACGGAGGCCGGGTGCGGCGTCGTCTACGGGGTCCTCAGGCGGAGGCGGGGAGGCTGCTGGCGCAGTACTTGCACTTGGTGGCCTTGACGGGGAGGTCGTCGGACAGGCACTCGGGGCACGACTTGGTGGGGGCGGGCTCGCCGAAGACCTCGTTGCCGCGGTGCGCCTGGTAGGCGCGGTACGGCACGACGATGACGAAGTAGATCACCGCCATGAAGATGATGAAGTAGATGATGCCGGAGATGAACGCGCCGATGTCGACGAAGGTGTCGGGATTGTTGTCCTGGATCTGCCAGCCCAGGCCCTGAGTGGATTCACCGCTGCCTCCCGCGGCCGCGACCAGCGGGTTGATGACGTTGTCGGTGAACGCCTTGACCAGGTTGCTGAACGCGGTGGCGACGACGAGGCCGACGGCCACGACGACGACCTCGCCCTGCATCATGAAGTTCTTGAAGCCCTTGAGCATCCGCTAGTACCCCTTCACGTCCATCCACAATGCGAAACGACAGTTCTCCCGAATGTTAAAGTCGTGATCTGCGTTACGCAATCGATGCGGAGTCATCGTTACCGAGCGTTCACCTGAGACGCCGTCAGCCGGCCTCCTTCTTGAACCGGCGGGACCCGAACCAGGCGGCGAGCACCAGCATCGCGATGGTCAGGCCCACGCCCCACCACGCGGCGGCGGTGCCGTAGTCGCCGTCGAAGAAGTCGCGCACCCCGTCCACCACGTGCTTGAGCGGGTTGACGTCGCTGATCCAGCGCAGCCATCCCGGCGCGAGCGTCATCGGCAGCAGGATCCCCGAGAGCAGCAGGGCGGGCAGCGCGAAGATGTTGAGCAGCGGCGCGAACGCGTCCTCGCTCTTGAGGGTCAGCGCCAGGCCGTAGGAGATCGACGCGAACGTGAACCCCAGCAGGGCCACGATGATGAGCGTGAACACCACGCCCAGCACCGGCGCCCGCAGCCCCAGCGGGATGGCCACGAGCGTGAGCACGACGCTCTGGAACAGCAGGACGATCATGTCGCGCAGCACGCGCCCCAGCAGCAGCGACAGGCGCGAGGCCGGCGTGACGCGCTGTGCCTCGATCACCCCGGCGCGGTACTCGGCGATCAGCCCGAACCCCACGAACAGCG
>CAZDSL010000532.1:0-1941 GCA_964507655.1 uncultured Mycobacteriaceae bacterium
GACGGGCCCCGCCCGGCCAGCCGCGCCTGCCGCACCAGCGCGGCCGCGGCGAGGACGTCGTCGGGCGCCGGCTCCGGGGCGAAGTCGCCGGCGCGCGCGTCGAGCAGCAGCGTGTCGAGGTCGCCGGCCGCCACGCGCTCGTCGGCGAGCAGGAACCGCAGGAACGCGATGTTGGTCTGCACCCCGTGCACGGCGGTGCCGGCGAGCGCCCGGTCGAGGCGGGCGAGCGCGGCGGAGCGGTCGTCGCCGTGCGCGATCACCTTGGCCAGCATCGGGTCGTACTCGCTGCCCACCACGGTGCCGTCGCGCAGCGACGAGTCGACGCGCACGCCCTCGCCCGCCGGCTCGAGCGCCGCGAGCACCGTGCCGCCCGTGGGGAGGAATCCGCGCGCCGGGTCCTCGGCGTACACCCGGGCCTCCACGGCGTGCCCGGTCATGACCACCTCGTCCTGCCGGAAGCCGATCGGCTCGCCCGCGGCCACCCGCACCTGCCATTCGACCAGGTCGATGCCGGTCACCATCTCCGTCACCGGGTGCTCCACCTGCAGCCGGGTGTTCATTTCCATGAAGAAGAACTCGCCGGGCGCGTCGGCCGAGACGATGAACTCCACGGTGCCGGCGCCCACGTAGTCGACGCTGCGCGCCGTGGCGCAGGCCGCCGCGCCGATGCGGGCGCGGGTGGCCTCGTCGAGCAGCGGCGACGGCGCCTCCTCGATCACCTTCTGGTGCCGTCGCTGCAGGCTGCATTCGCGCTCGCCCAGGTGCACCACGCCCCCGTGCGCATCCGCCAGCACCTGCACCTCGATGTGGCGCGGGCGCAGCACGTACCGCTCCAGGAACAGCGTGTCGTCGCCGAAGGCGGAGGCCGCCTCGCGCCGCGCCGTGGCCAGCGCCGAGGGCAGCGCGCCGGGCTCGTGCACCAGGTGCATGCCCTTGCCGCCGCCGCCCGCCGACGGCTTGATGAGCACCGGATAGCCGATGCCGCCGGCCGCCTCGAGGAGCTGCGCATCGGTGAGCCCCGGCTCGGCCACCCCCGGCACCACGGGCACGTCGAACGCGCCCACGGCCTTCTTCGCGGTGATCTTGTCGCCCATCACCTCGATGGCCCGCGCCGACGGCCCCAGAAAGGCGATGCCCGCCTCCGCGCACGCGGCCGCGAAGGCGGCGTTCTCGGACAGGAAACCGTAGCCGGGGTGGATCGCCTGGGCGCCGGTGGCGCGCGCGGCGGCCAGGACCCTGTCGATGCGCAGGTAGCTCTCGCGGGCCTCCGCCGGGCCGAGCCGGACGGCGACGTCGGCCTCGGCGACGTGGCGGGCGCCGGCGTCGGCGTCGCTGTAGACGGCGACCGAGCGGATGCCCATGCGCCGCAGCGTGCGCATCACCCGCACCGCGATCTCGCCGCGGTTGGCCACCAGGACGGTGTCGAAGGCCATGGCCTTCATCGTGTTCGGCATGGGTGCGCTCACATCCTGAAGACGCCGTAGGAGACCGGATCGAGCGGGGCATTGGCGCACGCCGCCAGCGCCAGCCCCACCACCGTGCGGGTGTCGGCGGGGTCGATGACGCCGTCGTCCCACAGCCGGGCCGTCGAATAGTAGGGGCTGCCCTGCCGCTCGTACTGCTCGCGCAGCGGGGCCTTGAACCGCTCGATCTCGTCGTCCGACCAGCCCTCGCCGCGCGCCTCGAGCCGGTCGCCGTGCACGGTGGCCAGCACCGAGGCCGCCTGCTCGCCGCCCATCACCGAGATGCGGGCGTTCGGCCACATGAACAGGAACCGCGGCGAGTACGCGCGCCCGCACATCGAGTAGTTGCCCGCGCCGTAGCTGCCGCCGATGACCACGGTGAGCTTGGGCACGCGGGCGCAGGCGACGGCGGTGACCATCTTCGCGCCGTGCTTGGCGATGCCGCCGGCCTCGTAGTCGCGGCCGACCATGAACCCGG
>CAZDSL010000533.1:0-1922 GCA_964507655.1 uncultured Mycobacteriaceae bacterium
AGGCGTCGGCGTCGCGATATTGCTCCCGGAAGTACCGGGCAGCCCGTTCCGGACGGCGCAGGAGGCACGTCCGTCGCCGCGCCGGCCCCCACCACGCCCGCGCCCACCCTCGCAGAGCTCGCCGCGTCGCTCGCAGCCGCGCAGCGCTCCGCCGCCCACGCCGCCCGGACGCTGTCCGGCTACCGCGCCGGCCTCGCCGGCTCCGTCAGCGCCGCGTGCGCGGCCGAACAGAAGGTGCTGCTGCCGTGACCACACCGCCCGATCCCGCCGGGGCCGACCCCGCCACGAACGCCCCCGCCACGACTGCCCCCGCCACGACTGCGGAGCCCCCGCTCGACCCGGCGGCGCTCACCGCCGGCGACATCACCGCGCTCACCACCGGCCTCGCGGCCGAGGACGCGGCGATCTACGCCTACGGCACCATGACGGCGTTCGCCCGCGCCGACCGCCGGCCGCAGATCGCCGAGCACGCGGCCGCGCACCGGGCACGCCGCGAGTCGCTGGTGCGGCTGCTCTCCGCCGCCGACGCCCCCGTGCCCCCGGCCGCCGCGGGCTACACGCTGCCGTTCCCCGTCACCGATCCCGCGTCGGCCGCCCGGCTGGCCGTGGCCGCCGAGGAGGACTGCGCCGTCGCCTGGCGCTCCGCGCTCGAGCGCGCCGACTCCGACGGGGTGCGCGGCATCGCCGTCGACGCGCTCTCGGCGGCCGCCGTGCTCGCCGCACGCTGGCGGGTGGCCCTCGACGTGGCCCCACCGACGGTGCCCTTCCCCGGCCGTCACTGCGGCGTCAGCGCCCCGCGGCCGCCCGGATCTCCGCGGAAGCCTCGGCGATCGGCACGGCGCGCGTCTCGCCCGTCATGCGGTCGCGCAGCTCCACGGTGCCCTCGACCCAGCCGCGTCCCACGACCACCACCAGCGGCACGCCCAGCAGCTCCGCATCCTTGAACTTCACACCCGGCGACGCCTTGCGGTCGTCGAGCAGGACGGCGACGCCCGCGGCGTCGAGCCCCGCCGCCAGCTCCTCGGCGCCGGCCCGCGCCTGCTCGTCCTTGTTGGCGATCACCAGGTGCACGTCGGCCGGGGCCACCGCGGCCGGCCAGCGCAGGCCCTTGTCGTCGTGCAGCTGCTCGGCGAGCACCGCGACGAGGCGCGACACCCCGATGCCGTAGGAGCCCATCGTGGGGCGCACCGGCCTGCCGTTCTCGCCGAGCACGTCCACCGCGAAGGCGTCGGTGTACTTGCGGCCCAGCTGGAAGATGTGGCCGACCTCGATGCCGCGCGCCGACCGGAGCACGCCGGCACCGTCGGGCGACGGGTCGCCGTCGCGCACCTCCGCGGCCTCGATGGTGCCGTCGGGGGTGAAGTCGCGCCCCGCGACGAGGCCGACGACGTGCCGGCCGGGCTCGTCGGCGCCGGTGATCCAGCGGGTGCCCTCGGCGACGCGCGGGTCGACGAGGTAGCGCACGCCGTGGGCGGCCAGCGCGCGCGGCCCGATGTAGCCGCGCACCAGGAACGGGTGCTCGGCGAAGTCCGCCTCGGTGAGCATGGCGTACTCGGCCGGCTCCAGCGACGCCTCGAGGCGCTTGTCGTCCACCGCGCGGTCGCCCGGCAGGCCCACCGCCAGCAGCTCCCATTCGCCGCCCGGCTCGCGGACCTTCATGAGGACGTTCTTGAGCGTGTCGGCGGCCGTCACGGCCCGGCCGAATGCCCCCGCCACGCCGTCGTCGCCGTTCGCCCAGGCCACGAGCGACTCGATCGTGTCGGCCCCCGGGGTGTCGACCACCCGCGCCGCGGGCGCGTCCTCCCACCCGGCGGGCGCCGGCGCGGGCGTCACCACGGCCTCGACGTTGGCCGCGTAGCCCGACTCGGCGCAGCGCACGTAGGTGTCCTCGCCCGCCTCGCTCACCGCCAGGAACTCCTCGG
>CAZDSL010000534.1:0-1914 GCA_964507655.1 uncultured Mycobacteriaceae bacterium
CGGGAGACGAGGTGCCCCTCGCCGTCCTCCTCGTAGCGGACGAAGGGGATGGCGGAGTCGTCGGAACGGAAGGGCGTACCCGTGAGCGCGAGGCGGTGCTCGGCGTCGGAGTAGGCCTCACGGATGCCGTCGCCCCAGCTCTTGGCGTCGCCGCCGTGGTGGATCTCGTCGAGGATCACCAGCGTGCGGCGGTTCTCGGTGCGCACCCGGTGCCGGAACGGATGCGAGGCCACCTGCGCATAGGTGACGACCACCCCGTGGTAGTCGCCGGAGGTCTGGCCCACCGAGTTGGAGAACTTGGGGTCGAGCGCGATGCCCGCGCGCCGCGCCGACTCGGCCCACTGGTACTTGAGGTGCTCGGTGGGCGCCACCACCGTGATCTGGTCGACGGTGCGGTCGGCCAGGAGCTCCGCGGCCACGCGCAGCCCGAACGTGGTCTTGCCGGCGCCGGGCGTGGCCACCGCGAGGAAGTCACGCGGCTTGGTGGTGAGGTAGCGCGTCAGGGCGCGCCGCTGCCAGGCGCGCAGCGCTCCCTGCGCGGCGCTCTGCGCGCCGCCGTCCCCGTCCTCCGGCCCCGCCGTATCCGGCTCGTCCGCAACGTCCGCACCCGCTGTCAACTGCTGCTGCACCTCTTCCACACGCGCACAGGGATCGAAAACCGCGGGACGCCCGCACCGCCCCCGCCGAGGGTGGAGCCTACCGGCCCGGGGGCCTTCCCGTCCGCGCGGGCGAGGGGTGTTCCGGCCGACACGCCGCGCCCTTCGTGGCAGGCCCGCGCCGGCGTCGGGAATGCTGGTGGGTGACATGGACGAGCACACCGAGTACTCCGCCGGGCCGCACGGCCGCGCGCCGTGGGCGCGCAGCGTGCGGCTCGCCGTGGTCGGCGTCCTCGCCACGGTCTGGCGTGTCGTCGCGCGGGTCTCGGTCAAGTCGTTCACCGAGGGCATCTTCGGGCGCTCGGCGCAGTCCGCATTCTGGCAGACGCTCTCGCTGCCCCCGCTGCTGCTGGGGCTCCTCGGCTCGATCGGCTACATCGGCGGGCTGTTCGGCCCCGACACGGTGGATGTGATCCAGTCGAAGATCATCACCGCCTCGCACACCGTCTTCTCCGAGAACGTGGTCGACCAGATCATCCAGCCCACCCTCGTCGACGTCCTCGCCCGCGGGCGCGGCGCCATCGTGTCGGCGGGCTTCGTGCTGTCGCTGTGGGCCGGGTCGTCGGCCATCTCGTGCTTCGTCGACGCGATCGTCGAGGCGCACGGCCAGAAGGACGCGCGCCATCCGGTGTGGCAGCGCGTGGTGGCGCTGATCCTGTACCTGTTCTTCCTCGTGCTCAGCGTGGTGACGCTGCCGCTGGTGGCCCTGGGCCCCACCTACATCGCGCAGATCCTGCCGGATTCCTGGTACGGCATCGGCTCACGGCTGATCGACATCGCCTACTTCCCGGCGGTGGGGCTGCTGCTGGTGGTGGGCCTGACCACCCTGTACAAGCTGGCGCTGCCCAGGTCGCTGCCCTGGCACCGGCTGCTGGGCGGCGCCGTGCTGGCCGGCGTGTTCTTCGTGCTCGCCAGCGCCGGGCTGCGCTTCTACCTGACGATGGTGACGAAGACGGGCTACAGCTACGGCGCGCTGGCCACCCCCATCGCGTTCCTGCTGTTCACGTTCTTCCTGGGCTTCGCGGTGGTACTCGGAGCGCAGTTCAACGCGGTGATCCAGGAGTTCTGGCCGGCGCGGCGCACGCGCATGGAGCAATTGCGCGAGTGGATCAGCGCGCAGTCGGACGCGCTCGACACGCTGCCCTCCCCCGGCGGCGCGGTGACCGCGCCGCTGCGGCGCATCGCCTCGGGGCCGCGCCGCTCGTCGGCCCCGCGCCGCTCGACGGTGCAGCGGCGCGCCACCTCGGCCATGCCGCGC
>CAZDSL010000535.1:0-1912 GCA_964507655.1 uncultured Mycobacteriaceae bacterium
GCTATCGACGCGAGGAGATCCTTGCCGCGATCGGCTGGGCGTCGCTCGAGCGGAAAGCGTACGGGCACGCCGCCGGCGTGGTGTGGGCACAGGAGACAGCGATCGATGCGCTGTTCGTCACCGTCCACAAGGACGAGGGACGATTCAGCCCGACGACGATGTACCGGGACTACCCAATGTCGCGCGAGCTGTTCCACTGGGAATCGCAAAACACCGCGTCGCCCACAACGAAGACCGGCCAGCGCTACCTCAACCACCGCGAGTTTGGTAGCAACGTCCTGCTGTTCACGCGCGATCACAACAGCGACGAGCTGGGATCGGCCCCATACATGCTCCTGGGCGACGTCGACTACGTCGACCACCGCGGTGAGCGGCCGATCGCGATCCGGTGGAAACTGCGCCGGCCGATGCCGGAGGCGGTGTTCCAGGCGGGGGCCGTTGCTGAGGGTCTTTAAATGAAGGTGTACTGACGATAAGAGAGGAGATTTAGGTTACGATACCTGACAATTGGTAGAAGCGCGAAGGAATCGATATGTCAAACATTGATCGACTGCGCCAGATTCTAAGCTGGTACGAAACTCAACTCAAATCCCTAAGGGGTTTGCGACTGAGGGGGAGGCTAGATGTTAAGGCGCGGGACAAGGTGCTTGCGGATCTGGCGTTTGTAATCTATGACCTCGAGCATATTGCCGAGCGTCGGGATGGCTATGATTCCATATTGATGGAATTTTATGGAATTAGAGAGCGTATACGAGGCATAACGCCGACTAAGGGCGATCGTACACGGCACACGAATGGGAAAAAGAGACGGCGGGCGCGTAGCGAAATGCAGGGAGAATATATTAGAGTCTACCTTGGAGGGGCGCCTGGGTTGGGGAAGAGAAATTGAAGAATTCGCGACCGCGAATGGGGCGAAGCATCGCAAATGGGTCTATCCTGCGTTTTTGAACGCTGAGTACCGGAGATCTAGTCGGGCTTTGTCCGGTCTATCTTTGTGGCGGCTCGGCAGCAGTAGCGGTCTCCCATCCATCTGCTGGAGACCATGCTTCAGCATAGGGCCATCCACCTCAGCTAGTACGTCATTGTCGATATGGACAATGTAGTCTGGAGAGATGCCAAGAATATTCTCGTCGTACGCTGCGTGGTGAATTTTGCACAGAGATAGGCCATTTGTTACCGTAGGCAGACCCTCTTGGTCGGAATCAGGAGTTATATGGGCGGCGTCAAGTAGCGGCGGCTTCTTTAGCTCGCAGATTGCGCATCTCAGGCTGTAAGCGCCCAGCACGCGAGAGCGGAATTCGGGCTGATGTATCCTTTGTTTGGTAATTCTTTCGGCGTAGCGTCGCTGAATGTCGTCAAGTTGAGACGGATCGGGGAGGAATCGGAGGCTCTCATCGAGCGCAAGCAGAAACCTCTTATTCTCCGGCTCATCTTTGACGACATAAACCGGCATAATAGGCACGAACCGAGCTTCGGCTACTTTCCGGAACATGATTATAGGTAGACCCAATCGCATCGCTTCACGAAGCTTTCGATTGGAGCCGCCCATGGGGTCCTTGCCGGGGGGTTGTTTTTCGTATGAGTACCGATAGAGGAAGTTTCCGTGATCGCCGTCATCGTACTCGCTAGAGGGGTCGCTTACGATGGTTAGCGTTGCGGCATAATCTCTCGGGTTCCAGATGCCCCGTGATGCATTTTTTACGCGTTGACGACCCCATCCGAAGTCGACCGCGCTTAGCCAATTGCTTGTCAGGATCGCGTTTTGTGTAAATTCGAGTGCTATGCGCTCCATGAGATCTCTTCTTTTCTGGATCTCAAGTTTGAGCTGCACTTCACTCACGCTGGTCACCCGTAGGATAATGCCAGATGTGTGGCGCAACGTCTACGGCGTTGCAGCCTCCTCCGGGCCTAG
>CAZDSL010000536.1:0-1909 GCA_964507655.1 uncultured Mycobacteriaceae bacterium
ACCGCGGGCCCGCGTCGCCTCCCCCCGTGGTGGCGAACCTGTCGGACCAGCGCGCCGCCGTTCTCGATCAGCTGCGGCGGCACGCCGACGGCGCGCGCATCGCCGAGCTGTCGGCCGAGTCGGGCCTGCACGCCAACACCCTGCGCGAGCATCTGGACGCGCTCGCGGCCGCCGGGTACGTGCAGCGGCACCGCGCGGCGCCGCAGGGGCGCGGCCGGCCGGCGTGGATCTACAGCGCGGTCGACACGGGCGCCGTGGACACCCCTCACGCCGACCCGCGCCTGCGCGACTACGCCGGCCTCGCCATGTCGCTCGCCTCGATCCTGCGCCGGGTGAGCTCCGACGTGGAGCGCGACGGCATGGCCGCGGGCGTCGAGTGGGGACGCAACCTCGCGCGCGAGCACCACGGCACCGGCACCCCCGAGCAGCGGCTGGTGCAGCTGCTCGCCGAGCTGGGCTTCGCCCCCACCCCGCACGACGACGGCGACCCGACGCTGTCGCTGCGCCAATGCCCCCTCATCGACGCCGCCCGCACCTATCCTGACGTGGTGTGCACCGTGCACAAGGGGATCATCCGCGGGGCCCTGCTGGAATTCGGCGGCGATCCCGACCACTCGGTGCTCAGCGCCTTCGCCGAGCCCGACGCGTGCCGCCTCGAGATCACGCCCGTCCCGCCGCGCCGGGGGCCGGCGCGATGAGCGCCGCCGCGGCCGGGCCCACGACGCTGCGCGGCGTCCGCCTGGCGCTGCTGCTGCCCGGCGGGGTGGCCCTGCTCGCCGGGCTCGACGCGGCGCTGCTGCTGCTGGGCGTGGGCGCGCCGGTGCGGGCGATGTCGCTCACCGAGGTGCACGGCATGCTCATGGTGCTCGGTTTCGTGGGCACGGTGGTCTCGCTCGAACGCGCCGTGGCGCTGGGCCGGGTGTGGGGCTTCCTCTCGCCCGCGGCGCTGGGCGTCGGCGGCATCCTGCTGCTCACCCCCGCCCCGCGCGACGTGGGCGCGGTGCTGCTGCTCATCGGCTCGGCCGCGCTGGTGGCGGTGTACGTGCCGCTGTGGCGGCGCAACGCCCAGCACGCCGTGCTGATGCAGGCCGCGGGCGGGGTGCTCGCGGTGGGCGGCACCGCGCTGTGGCTGGGCGGGGTGGACGTGCCCTGGCTGCTGCCGTGGCTCGTCGCCTTCCTGGTGCTCACCATCGCCGGCGAGCGCCTCGAGCTGGCGCACGTGGCGCTGAGCGACCCGCGCGCCGAGCCCGCCGCGCTGGCCATCGCCGGCGCCGTGGTGGTGGCCGTGGCCGCCACCCTGCTGTGGCCCGAGGCCGGCTACCCGCTGCTGGGCCTCGCCCTGCTGGCGCTGGTGGCCTGGCTGCTGCGCTACGACGTGGCCATGAAGACGGTGCGCGCCTCGGGGCTGCCGCGGTTCTCGGCGGTGTGCCTGCTGGCCGGGTACGCCTGGCTGGCCGTGACGGCGCTGATCTGGGTGGCGGCCGGGCCGGTGCACTCCGGCCCGCTGTACGACGCCTCCACCCATGCCGTGCTGCTGGGCTTCGTGATCTCGATGATCATGGCGCACGCGCCGATCATCCTGCCCGCCGTGCTGCGCCGGCCGCTGCCCTACCACCCCGTGATGTACGTGCCCGCGGTGCTGCTGCACGTGTCGCTGGCGCTGCGGCTGATCGGCGGCGACGCCCGCGGGGTGACGGGGCTGCTGCAGTGGGGCGGCGTCCTCAACGTCACCGCGCTGCTGCTGTTCGTCGTGATCGCCATCGGGTCGGTGGTGCGTGCCGCACGTCCGCGGGGGCGCGGGGCCGCCGCGCCTGCCTCGGGCCGCTCCCCCGCCGGGGGCCGCTCCCCCGCCGCGCCCTCGGATGACGCCGCCCCGGCCGCCTCGCCGGCCGCGCCTTCGGATGACGCC
>CAZDSL010000537.1:0-1897 GCA_964507655.1 uncultured Mycobacteriaceae bacterium
CGACCACCCGGCGATTCCTCCCGCCTGCGCGGCGGTGCCCGCCCGGCCGCGCCGTCCGACCGCGCGGACGGCGCGGGCGGCATGCCGGTGGTCGCCATGATCGGCGGCGGCCAGCTTGCGCGCATGACGCACCAGGCGGCGATCGAGCTGGGCCAGACCCTGCGCGTGCTCGCGGCCGATCCGGGCGAGTCGGCGGCGCAGGTGTCGGCCGACGTGGTCCTCGGCTCGCACTCCGACCTGGACGCGCTGCGCCGCGCGGCCGACGGGGCCGACGTGCTCACCTTCGACCACGAGCACGTGCCGCCCGAGCATCTGCACGCGCTGGTGGCCGAGGGCGTCACCGTGCTGCCCCCGCCCGAGGCGCTGGTGCATGCGCAGGACAAGCTCCTCATGCGCCGCCGCCTGCGGGCGCTCGGCGCGCCGGTGCCCGACTTCGCGCCGGTCGAGTCGCCGGCCGACGTGGAGGCCTTCGCGCAGGCGCACGCGTGGCCGGTGGTGGTCAAGGCCACCCGCGGCGGCTACGACGGCAAGGGCGTGTGGGTGCTCGACGGCCCCGACGAGGCCGCGCAGGTGGTGCGCGAGCAGCGCGAGGCCGGCGTGGTGCTCATGGTCGAGGAGGCCGTGCCGTGGCGGCGCGAGCTTTCGGCGATGGTGGCGCGCTCGCCGTTCGGCCAGGGGGCGGCGTGGCCGGTGGTGGAGACGGTGCAGCGCGACGGCGTCCTCGCGCTCGCGCTGGCGCCCGCCCCCGGCATCCCCGCCGACCTGGCCGCCCGCGCGCAGGAGCTGGCGCTGCGGCTGGCCGACGAGCTGGGCGTGGTGGGCGCCATGGCGGTGGAGCTGTTCGAGACGGAGGGGGACGACGGCGCCCCGCGCATCCAGGTCAACGAACTCGCCATGCGGCCGCACAACTCGGGGCACTGGAGCCAGGACGGCGCCGTCACCTCGCAGTTCGAGCAGCACTTGCGGGCCGTGCTCGACTACCCGCTGGGCGACCCGTCGCCCACGGCGCCGCTCACGGTGTGCGCCAACATCCTCGGCGCCCCCGAGACGCCCGCGATGTCGATGGACGAGCGGCTGCACCACCTGTTCGCCCGGCTGCCCGAGGCCAAGGTGCACCTGTACGGCAAGGGCGAGCGGCCCGGGCGCAAGCTCGGCCACATCAACATCACCGGCGCGTACCCCGGATCGCCCGACGACCCCGATTACGTCGAGGACGTGCGGGAGCGCGCCGAGCGGGCGGCACACTGGATGTCGCACGCGCAGTGGACCGACGGATGGGATGGACACACGCATGGCTGAGGAGAACGGAACCACCGCGGGCCCGCAGGTGGGCCTGATCATGGGCAGCGACTCCGACTGGCCCGTGATGGAGGCGGCGGCGCTCGCCCTCGCCGAGTTCGAGGTGCCCTTCGAGGTGGGTGTGGTGTCGGCGCACCGCACCCCGCAGAAGATGCTCGACTACGCCCGATCGGCCCACGGCCGGGGCGTGCGGGTGGTGATCGCCGGCGCGGGCGGGGCCGCGCACCTGCCGGGCATGGTGGCCGCCGCGACGCCGCTGCCGGTGATCGGCGTGCCGGTGCCGCTGAAGCACCTCGACGGCATGGACTCGCTGCTCTCGATCGTGCAGATGCCCGCGGGCGTGCCGGTGGCCACCGTGTCGATCGGCGGCGCCCGCAACGCCGGGCTGCTGGCCGTGCGGATCCTCGCCGCGGCCGACCCGGCCCTGCGCGAGCGCATGCTGGCCTTCCAGGCCGACCTGGAACGCCAGGTGGAGGCCAAGGACGCGGCCCTGCGCTCGACGCTGCTGGGGTGACGGGCACCGTGCCCGCCGCCCCGCGCCCCGACGCGTCCGCCGCCGCCCCGGCGGCCGGCGACGCGCGGCTGCGGGTGATGGACG
>CAZDSL010000538.1:0-1884 GCA_964507655.1 uncultured Mycobacteriaceae bacterium
TCGGTGGACAGCGGGCGGGCGTCGAGCTCCCACTTCTTGCGGCCGCCGTCGATGAGCTTGACGTCCTTGTGGCCGTAGTACTTGAGGTACCAGTAGGCGTACGCGGCGAACCAGTTGTTGTTGCCGCCGTAGAGGACGATCGTGTCGTCGTTGGAGATGCCGCGCTCGGAGAGCAGCTTGCTGAAGCCCTCGCGGTCGAGGAAGTCGCGGCGGACCGGATCCTGCAGGTCCTTGCGCCAGTCGAGGCGCACGGCGCCCTCGATGTGGCCCGTCTCGTAGGCGCTGGTGTCCTCGTCGACCTCGACGAACACGATGCCGTCGGCGCCGATGTTCTTCTGTGCCCAGTCGGTGCTGACCAGGACGTCAGTGCGTGCCATGGTGGTCCTTCCTCGGTGTGCCACTGCCGCTGCGGCAGTGTGTCGGTGGGTGGTTCTCGACCGCTCTGATGGGTATCGGAGTATCGGAGACCGGTGTCCGGCGGGCGGTCCCGCCGGTGGTGGGGATGCCGCGGATGCGGCGTGGGGTGCAGGGGCGGCCTGCGGGGCGGCGGCGTGGCGCCGCGCCCTTCGGGGCACCGGACCGGGTGCGATGCGCGCCGTGCGGCGCGGCACCGGGCCCGGTCAGGACATTCGCAGGTAGGCCAGCAGCGGGTACATCCGGCAGCCCAGACAGATGCCGAATGCGGCGTTGAGCAGCGCCGCGACCAGGGCGAAGCCGGTGGCGACGGCCCCGAGCAGCGGCACGCCGGCGGCGTACCCGGCGACGCCGGCCACGGCGAAGACCAGGCCGACCGCCTGCGCGAAACGCAGCGGCGGGACGGGTTCACGCTCGCGGGCGGGGGCGATGCGCGGCGCGACGACCCGCGCGAAGAGCATGCCGTACGGGCTGCGGCGCGGGCCGAGGGCGGCGCCGAGTGCGAAGACGACCGCCTGCAGGGCCAGCAGCCACCAGGCCCCGGTGAGCAGGACGACGGCCAGCACGGCGGTGGTGAGCGAGGCGGCGAAGCGGGGGCCGCGGACGTCGACACCCTGCACTGCGGCGGGTGCTGCGGGGGCGGTCCAGGTGGTCTGGGGGGACATCGTGCGGGGTGCTCCTAGGCTGCGGCGGCGGCGCAACGGGATGCGGCGCGCGGCGGGATTCCGGTGGGGAATGACGCGGGGCGGGCGGGAGGCGGCGGGGGCGATGCCCCGGCAGGCGGTGGCCTGCGCGGCGGGGCGTGACGCCCGGCCGGTGGCCGCCGGCGGAAGCGACCTTTGCCTTGCCCGTCGATCAGCGACAGGAACAGCAACAGCCCCCGAGGCGGCACAGGTCCACTGCGCGGCGTCGGGTGAGCATCATTCGCTCATGGCTCGTTTGCACGGAGCCGAGACTACAGTGCCGTGGCCCACGTCCGCCACCCGGGGTGCGGCGGGCCCGTGGCGGGGCCGCGCAGGGGGCGGTCTCAGGCAGCGGTCTCAGGGGCCGGTCTCAGGCGGCGGTCTCAGGGGCCGGTCTCAGGCGGCGGGGCCGCGCAGGGGGCGGAGCGCGTCGGCGAGCTCGGCCGCGGCGGGCACCCCGGCGATGCGGCCGTGCCGGGTGCCGGCCGCGTCGTAGAGGAACGTGGTGGGCAGCGACATCACGCGCAGCAGCCGGGCGAGGCGGGCGTTCTCGTCCAGGTCGAGCTCGAGGTCGTGCACCGGCGCGGCGGCCGGGTCCTCGTCGGCGAGGCGCCCGGCCGTGTCGGCGACCACCCGGCGCACCGCCGCGCACGGTCCGCACCACGGCGCGGAGAAGTGGACCACGGTGGGGCCGTCGGAGCGCAGGCCGGCGGCGCGCAGCAGCGCCAGCTCGCCGTCGCCGTCCGCCGCGCCGTCCCCGCCGGCAGGGGGCGCGCCCGCACCGGAC
>CAZDSL010000539.1:0-1881 GCA_964507655.1 uncultured Mycobacteriaceae bacterium
CCGCGGGCGTCGCCCCGGAGGCCGTGGCGGCCGGCCTGGCCGCGCACACGGTGGGGCCGCACCGCGCCGCGCACGTGGCCACCGTCGGCGGCGTCGAGTATGTGGACGACTCCAAGGCCACCAATCCGCACGCGGCGCTCGCCTCGATCGCGGGGCGCCCCCGCGTGGTGTGGATCGCGGGCGGCCTGCTCAAGGGGGCGTCGGTGGAGGATCTGGTCGCGGCCGTCGCGCCGCGGCTCGGCGCGGTGGTGCTCATCGGGCGCGATCGCGCCGTGATCGCCGACGCACTCGCGCGACACGCGCCCGGGGTCCCGGTCACGGAGGTCCCGGCGCGGGAGGATGCAGTGATGGACGGTTCACCTGCTGCCGGGGTCCTTCCCCAGTCCTCCCCGCCGGACGCGTCCGCCGGCCCGGATGCGGTGATGGACGCCGTCGTCGCCGCCGCGGCGGGCCACGCTCGCCCGGGCGACACGGTGCTCCTCGCCCCCGCCGCCGCGTCGATGGACATGTTCCGCGACTACGCCGACCGGGGCGACAGGTTCGCCGCCGCGGTCGCGCGCCTGCGCGCGGGGGAGTGATCGGCGCGGTGCGCGGCAAGGCGACGGACACCGGCGCGGCCCCCGCGAAGGGGGCGGCGGGCGCCGACGGGCGGCGGCGCGGAGGCATCGCCGTGTGGCTGAGCGGCCCGCTGATGTCGTTCCACCTCGTCGTCACCGTGACGGCGCTGCTCACCCTCTCCGGGCTGGCCATGGTGCTGTCGGCCTCCAGCGTCGCCTCGTACAACGAGGACGGCTCGGCCTACAGCATGTTCATCAGCCAGCTGATGTATTCGGTGATCGGCGGCGTGCTGTTCTATCTGGCGCTGCGGGTGCCGGTGGTCTGGGTCCGCCGGGCCGCCCCCGCCGGGGTGGCCGTGGCGGTGCTGCTGCTCATGCTGGTGCTGGTGCCGGGCATCGGCGTCGAGGTGCAGGGCGCGCGGCGGTGGATCTCTCTGGGCGGGTTCTCGCTGCAGCCGTCCGAGGTGATGAAGCTGGTGCTGGCGGTGTGGGGCGCGCACATCCTCACCCGCGGCCGCACCATGCCGGGGCCGCTGGGCGACCCGCGCCTGCGCCTGGGCGCCGTCTCGCTGCTCACCTTCGTGCTGGTGATGCTGCAGCCCAACCTCTCCACCACCATCGCGCTCGCCCTCATCGTGGCCGCGCTGCTGTGGTTCTCGGGCCTGCCCGCCCGCTGGTTCGCCGGGCTCGGCGCGATCGGGCTGGTGGGCGTGGGCGTGCTGGCCATGTCGGCCGGCTACCGCGCCAAGCGCATCCAGTCGTTCTTCAACCCGGGGGCCGACCCGCAGCACGGCGGCTACCAGGCGCTGCAGGCCAAGTTCTCGCTGGCCGACGGCGGCCTGTTCGGCCGCGGCCCGGGCCAGAGCCGCTCCAAATGGAACTACCTGCCCAACTCGCACAACGACTTCATCTTCGCGATCATCGGCGAGGAGCTGGGCCTCGTCGGCTGCCTCGTCGTGATCGTGCTGTTCATCCTGTTCGCGTACGCGGGCATCCGCATCATGACCCGCTCGGCCGACCCGTTCCTGCGGCTGCTGGTCGCGGCCATCACGGTGTGGACGGTGGCGCAGGCGTTCATC
Organism: uncultured Mycobacteriaceae bacterium; assembly: GCA_964507655.1. Classification (GTDB taxonomy): domain Bacteria; phylum Actinomycetota; class Actinomycetes; order Mycobacteriales; family Mycobacteriaceae; genus Tomitella. Next base: position 1,637 of record CAZDSL010000539.1, read on the forward strand.
AACATCGGCTACGTGGTGGGTCTGCTGCCGGTGACGGGCCTGCAGCTGCCGCTGATCTCGGCGGGCGGCAGTTCCACCACGATCACGCTCGCCGCGTTCGGGCTCATGGCCAACGCGGCCCGGCACGAGCCCGAGGCCGTCTCGGCGCTGCGGTCGGGGCGCGAGTCGCGGCTGCCCCGCCTGCTGCAGCTGCCGCTGCCCGAGCCGTACCGGCCCGGCCGCGGCGGTCCCGCACGCGCCGAGCG